>CAZVKW010000028.1:29014-29662 GCA_964627945.1 uncultured Lentimicrobiaceae bacterium | reverse complement strand
TAAAGATTCACCAATTCAAAACCGAATGAACCGGCTTTATCGGGTTGTGTAAAACCTTTTCCAATCACCATATCCCCATCATAGAATCCTGAATAAATAAGGGTATTATATGGATACGGAATACTCGGCCAATCAGCATCCGGCGAACTTAGACTGTGGCTTAGATAATAATCTGCCATGAAACGCATATTTGCTTTGATTCGCTCATCCCCGGTATATGCATATAAAAGCCGCCAGGCGGAAAGCGCCATTTGAATTTGATCGCCACCGATCCCGCGCCGGTCATTATAAAATTCCTCCCAAACCTGATGATTCATATAGTAGGGCAGGCCATTGGGATCCATGCGCATATTTTGCCAGAAATCCCATGTAAGTTGAATGATCTGATCAAAAGCAATTGACGGATCGGGATCAGACCATGGAAGGATCTTGCCATTTACATCGGTTTGGATTTCATGATAGATCAATTGTTCCTGTGCTTTTGTTGTGCTGTGCACAAACAAAAGAATCAGACAGATCATTATGATTTTTGAAATATGATTATTCATCAGAAAAGAAATGAGATTTACAATACAAATTTCCGATTAATTCTGCCTGCTGATACCTGAATTTGCTGAAATTGCGAAAGAATTTGTCCTGGCTGACTGA
>CAZVKW010000028.1:9366-29004 GCA_964627945.1 uncultured Lentimicrobiaceae bacterium | reverse complement strand
CAGGATCTGACCAAGGAAGGATCTTGCCATTTACATCAGTTTGGATTTCATGATAGATCAATTGTTCCTGTGCTTGTGTTGTGCTGCACACAAACAAAAGAAACAGGCAGATCAGCATGATTTTTGAAACATGATTTTTCATCAGAAATGAAATTAACAATACAAATTTCCGATTAATTCTGCCTGCTGAAGCGTGAATTTGCTGAATTGCTAAGAAATTGTCCCGATAGACTGAATGCCTTTTGGCTGAATTAGTTGTTACCTTTGTGAATATTCAAAGGGAATTATATGGAGTATTCGATCAGACAAATCCTGCAAAGGGATAATTTGGAACTTGCACAGATGATCCGGAAGGTTTTTCATGAACACGAAGCACCTCAGTGTGGAACAGTGTATTCAGATCCGACCACGGATGATCTTTTTTCTTTGTTTAATAAACCAAAATCTGTGCTTTGGGTAGCAGAAATTGATCAAAAGGCTTTGGGTTGCTGTGGTATTTATCCAACAAACGCTTTGCCTGAGGGCTGTGCCGAACTCGTGAAATTTTACCTTGCAAAAGAAGCCCGGGGCAAAGGAATAGGCAAGAATTTGATGCTGAAATGCATCGCTTCGGCCAGAGCAATGGGCTACAAACAAATTTATCTCGAAAGTCTGCCGCATTTTGCTCAGGCAATTTCGATGTATGAAAAGGAGGGTTTTATCCGTCTGGATAAAGCATTAGGTGAATCCGGACATAGTACATGTAATATCTGGATGTTGAAATCGCTCTGAATTGAATATAAACAGTTGAATAAAAATAAATTTTAGAAAATGAAAATCGGAATTATCCTCGAAACCAAAGAATACGAAAAAGCCTGGAACGCCTTCAGATTTGCAGTAACAGCACGTAAAGAGGGACATGAAGTGAAAGTGTTTCTGATGGGTGAAGCTGTTGAATGTGAAGGTTTGGTGCATGAAAAATTCAATGTTGACGCACAGTTGAAGAAATTTGCTGAAGTAGGGGGAGAAATTCTGTCATGCGGAACCTGCCTGAAGTCGAGACAACTTGATGGCTCAGAGGTTTGTCCTGTTTCAACAATGATCGATTGTGTGTATATGGTCGTCTGGGCAGATAAGACCGTCACTTTCTAGGAAATACTACGAAACTTTACAACTGCAAGATTGTTTATTTATTAAAATATCCTCATGAAATCTGATTCCGTTATAAGCATTCAAGCCCTTGATTTTATGTGGCCTGTAAAAGATCCGTTCTTGTTCTGTGCCCATCATCGCGATCTTTATCCAGCCGGTAATGAAAATATGGGTCCGGCTGCTTCATTGAGCGGACGAAATATCGGTCAGGATTTTGTTATCAAAGATGGCTGGCGAATGTATCATGGTGATACGATTCCCGGTTTTCCGGCACATCCGCACCGTGGTTTCGAAACAGTTACAATTGTTATGGAAGGATTGGTTGATCATGCTGATTCTCACAAACAAGCCGGTCGATATGGCAACGGTGATGTGCAATGGATGACTGCTGGATCGGGATTGCAACACAGCGAAATGTTTCCCTTATTGAACAGGGATGCTGGAAATCCAGCAGAATTGTTTCAGGTCTGGCTCAATCTTCCGGCGGCAAAGAAAATGGTACAACCACATTTTAAAATGCTTTGGTCGGAAGATATTCCATTGGTGAAAATTCAGGATGAACAAGGTAAAAACATCGAAATCAATGTGATAGCAGGGCGATACGAAACTACTAGCGCGCTTGAACCGGCCCCTGATTCCTGGGCTGCAGATCCTGAAAATAAAGTTGCTGTGTGGACAATCAAAATGGAAGCTGGCGCGAAATGGAAAATTCCGATAGCAACTGAGAATGTAATGCGGATTTTGTATTTCTACAGCGGGACCTCGATTCGGATCAATGATGTGGAAATCAACGCAAAAAATGCAATAGAACTGAAAGCCGGAAACGAAGTACTGGTCGAAAACGGTTCTACGGACGGATTTTTTCTCTTGTTGCAGGGGAAACCAATTCAGGAGCCTGTCGCTCAATATGGTCCGTTTGTGATGAATACCCAAAATGAGATCAGACAGGCAATGCGCGATTATCAGCAAACCGAATTTGGTGGCTGGCCCTGGTCACGGCATGATCAGGTGCATGAACGGAGCAAAGGCCGTTTTGCAATTCATAAAGATGGTCGTGAGGAGATAAAATAGTCTGATATACAGATGTTTATTCAGCTGAGGAATGCGTTATTCCTAATTCCACTGCCAGATATTTTGCGGTGTGAGAATCAGGGTTTTTAGCAATCTGTTCGGGAGTTCCTTCACAAATGATCATTCCGCCACGGTTTCCACCTTCCGGACCGAGGTCAATCACATGATCGGCAACTTTTACCACTTCGAGATTGTGCTCGATAATCAGAACCGTATTTCCTTTGTTTACCAGTTTATTCAGCACTTCGATCAACACTTTGACGTCTTCAAAATGCAATCCGGTAGTAGGTTCATCGAGGATGTAAAAAGTCTTTCCGGTATCTTTTTTCGAAAGTTCAGATGCCAGTTTCACCCGTTGTGCTTCACCACCCGAAATTGTTGTGGATGCCTGTCCAAGACTGAGATAACCTAAACCAACGTCTTTTAAAGTTCTGATTTTATGAACAATAGATGGGATGTTTTCAAAAAAATCAACTGCCTGATCGATGGTCAGATTCAGCACATCATTGATTGATTTGCCTTTATAACGCACTTCCAATGTTTCGCGGTTATAGCGTTTTCCCTGACATTCCTCGCAGACAACGGATACATCCGGCAGAAAATTCATTTCGATGATTCGAACACCGGCACCTCCACAGGTTTCACATCTTCCACCTTTCACATTGAACGAGAAACGACCAGGCTGATAACCCCTGATTTTCGATTCAGGCAACTCACCGTATAATTTTCTTATTTCGTCAAAAACCTTTGTATAAGTAGCAGGATTTGAGCGAGGTGTGCGTCCAATTGGTGACTGATCAATTTCAATTACTTTATCAATCAGGTTTAAACCATCAATCGATCGGTAGGGCAGGGGAGCCTTCACCGAATTGTAAAAATAAGCGCTCAGAATTGGATAAAGCGTTTCATTGATAAGGCTCGATTTTCCTGAACCGGAAACACCTGTTACACAGATCATTTTACCAAGTGGAAGACTGAGGTCAATATTTTTCAGATTATGGCCGGTCGCACCTTTCAGGATAAGGTATTTTCCTTTATGTCCTTCGCGTCGTACAGCAGGGATTTCAATTTTTCTTTTTCCGGTAAGATATTCACAGGTAATACTTTGACAATCATTCATCTCGCTTGCTTTTCCCTGTGCAACAACCCAGCCACCATGAATTCCGGCTCCCGGACCAATGTCAATCACATGGTCGGCGGCGAGGATGGTGTCTTTGTCGTGTTCTACGACGATAACGGAATTGCCGATATCACGCAATTGTTTGAGTGATTCGATCAGACGATGATTGTCACGCTGATGCAAGCCGATGCTTGGTTCATCGAGAATATACAATACGCTTGTGAGTTGTGAACCGATTTGTGTGGCAAGCCTGATGCGCTGAGATTCACCGCCCGAAAGGCTGTTCGCCGGACGGTTCAGGTTAAGATAGTCAATACCAACATCGAGCAGAAAGCGGATTCGTTTTTCAATTTCACGAAGAATTTCACGGCCAATCTGACTTTGCTTATCATTTAGATACTGCGGCAATTCCTGAATCCAGCTTTCTAGACTGCTGATATCCATGGTTGCCAGTTCGGCGATATTTTTTTTGTTGATCAGAAAGTAACGGGCTTCTTTTTTTAAACGTGTACCTTCACAAACAGGACAGGTGATATGATTCATAAAGCCTGAAGCCCAGCGTTTTACTCCGGGTGAAGCGGATTCGTTATTCTGGTTGCTGATGAAGTTGATAATCCCTTCGAAATTCAGTTGATAGGACGAAGTAATTCCGAGATATTCCTTTTTGATTTCAATGGTTTCAGTTGATCCATAGAGAATTACGTCAATGGCTTCTTCAGGAATATCTTTGATGGGCGTTGAAAGATCAAAATCATATTTATGACCAATGGCCTCCAGCTGACTGAAAATCCAGTTGTTTTTAAACTCTCCTAGTGGCGCAAAACCACCTTTTTTAATGCTTAAAGTGTTGTCAGGCATGATCTTGCTGAGATCGATTTCCGAGATTTCGCCAAGTCCGTTGCATTTGTGACAGGCTCCGTATGGTGAATTGAACGAAAAAGTATTCGGTTCGGGCTCGTCATACGACAAACCGGTTTCGGGACACATCAGTTTGCGGCTGTAATAACGCAGTTCATCCTTCTCAGTATCAAGTACCTGCATCAATCCTCTGCCATGTTTCATGGCCAGTTGAATCGACTGTGAAATACGGTTTTTATCTTCGCTTCGAACCAATAAACGATCTATAACAATCTCAATATCATGTACTTTGTAACGATCCAATTGCATTCCGAAAGCAATCTCAGATATCTTTCCGTCTACACGAACTTTTAGAAATCCAGCTTGGCGAATCTGTTCAAAAAGTTCTCGGTAATGGCCTTTTCGTCCGCGAACAACGGGTGCCATTACCAGAATGCTGCGGCCCTGAAACTGATCCAGCATAAGCTGGGTGATCTGATCTTCAGAATAGCGAACCATCTGTAAACCAGATGAGTATGAATAGGCTTCCGCTACACGTGCGTATAGCAGACGCAGGAAATCATAAATCTCGGTGATCGTTCCGACAGTTGAACGTGGATTGCGGTTTACCGATTTCTGTTCAATTGAAATCACAGGACTCAAACCTGTGATCTTGTCCACATCGGGTCGTTCCATATTTCCGATGAACTGACGGGCATAGGCCGAAAACGACTCCATATAACGACGTTGACCTTCGGCATAAATGGTGTCGAAGGCCAGCGATGACTTACCGCTTCCACTCAGTCCGGTTATCACAACCAACTGATTACGGGGGATTTTTAAATCAATGTTTTTCAGGTTGTGAACCCGAGCCCCGTAAATTTCTAAATATTTGTCTTCGGCTGCCTGCTCGTTCATGCTTTTCTATTGGTTTTCTGTCTCCTGCAAGCCTTAATTTTGTAGGTGTATTTTGCTGAATTCACCGATTGGAATGCGAACTAAATAAGTTTTTCCGGCAAGATTTTTCAGTTTATCGGTTCTGAGCCAGGGATTGTAGATTTTCAACAATTTATAAGAAATGCCGTGTTCTTTGGCAAAGTTTGTCCAGCTGGTAATCTGTCCTGTGACTTTTTCTTCTTTGCTTTCGAGTGCTTCGTAATAATCGCACTCATCCAGCTTAAAACCATAAGCTTCAGGATCCTGAATAATTAGTTTGATAGCAAGGATGCGGAAAAGATAGCGTTCTGTTTCTTCTGGCATCAACAGATCGAAATAGGAATTTGCCTGCTGAGTAGCAATTAGTTCTGATATTTTTTTTGTTCCGGCATTGTAGGATGCTGCAACGAGCGACCAGTTGCCAAACTTTTGATAAGATTTCAGGAAATACTTGCAGGCGGCCTCGGTGGAGCGTTCAACATTGTAGCGTTCATCCACATCTTCAGTCACTTCCAATCCCAGTTCTTTGCCGGTAGTCTCCAGAATCTGCCAGAAACCAACAGCCCCAGCCGGAGATTTTGCCTGAGACAGATTACTTTCGATTGCACAGAGATATTTGAAATCATCCGGAATCCCATTCTTTTTTAAAATAGGTTCAATAACCGGAAACCAACGTGTGCTGCGTTTGAGAAGCAGGAGGGTTGAGCTGTGCCAATATGTGTTTACAAGCAGTTCACGTTCAAAATTCTCACGGATATAAAACATATCAACCGGGATGATTTCACCGGCAAAATTCAGGTCAGAAGGATATTCCGGAACCTCGATATAATCCTCCACAACGATTTTCGTGATTGGTTCCTGTTGACTGGAACCCGCGCTTACGTATGAAAGTAGAAATCCTGATACGAGGCCTGCTGTAAGAATCAGGCTATAAATAATCCATTTTCGTGATGACATGGGATATTGTTTTCTTTGTAAACAATGAATACAGCGTTTTATTGCCTGACAGAAAGAATCGCATTAAAACGGACTATCAAAGTCTTTGAACAATGGTGAAATCTTATCTTTATCCGACAGGATGGGATCGACAGAGCCCCAGTCGATGTTGAGGTCCGGATCGTTCCAGCGAAGACTGCCTTCAGAGGATTTGTTGTACACATTGGTACATTTGTAAAAGAAAACGGTATTATCCTCAAGGGTTACAAAGCCATGCGCCATTCCTGGTGGAACCCAGTACATCCATTTGTTCGACTCAGTGAGTTCGATTGAGGCCCATTGACCATAGGTTGGAGAACCTTTGCGGATATCTACTGCCACATCAAGCACAGCACCTTTCATCACCCGAACCAATTTTCCCTGTGCATAAGGCGGGGTCTGAAAATGCAAACCACGCAAAACACCTTTCATGGATTTTGATTCGTTGTCCTGTACAAAGTTCTGATCGATACCCTGTTGCAGAAACTTTTCCTTGTTATAGGATTCGAAAAAATAGCCCCTGTTATCTTCAAAAACAGTTGGCTTGATAATGAGCAGGTCACGGATTTTGGTTTCGATGATTTCCATTGCTGAGGATATTGATTACGCAAAGATTATAAAAAATCTAGATTAATTATAATATTTATGCCACAGATTCACAGATTGAATAGAATTGATCCCAACTATATATTAAAACAAAAGAATAGATTATCAGATAAAACGAAATTGATTTATACATACAATTATAAATCTACCCTGAATGGAAAGCTCATAATCAGTGAATCAGTGGTTTAATATAAAATAATCATACTTACAAATGAATCACTTCGCCATAAGCTTCTGCAGCAGCTTCCATAATTGCTTCCGACATGGTCGGGTGTGGATGCATGGCGCTGATGATTTCGCGACCGGTTGTTTCGAGTTTGCGCGCAACAACTGCTTCGGCAATCATTTCGGTAACATTGTCGCCAATCATATGACAACCAAGCCATTCGCCGTATTTGGCATCGAAAATCACTTTCACAAAACCGTCTTTGTTGCCGGCTGCACTGGCTTTTCCGCTGGCAGAGAATGGAAATCTTCCCACTTTGATCTCATATCCGGCTTCGATCGCCTGTTTTTCGGTCATGCCGACAGAAGCAACTTCGGGATTGGTATAGGTACAGGATGGAACATTCTTATAATCAACCGGTTCAGGATGATGTCCGGCGATGGCTTCCACACAGGTAATGCCTTCGTGCGAGGCAACGTGCGCCAGAGCTGGTCCGTGAACAATGTCACCAATGGCATAAACGCCTTCAACATTGGTGCGGTAATAATCATCAACCAGCACTTTGCCTTTCTCAGTGGCAACACCCACTTCTTCCAGACCAAGTCCTTCGAGATTGGTAGCAACGCCAACAGCAGACAAAACGATTTCGGCATCCACCAGTTCTTCCCCTTTTTTTGTCTTGATCGTTACTTTGCAGATATCACCCGTAGAATCAACTTTTTCAACCGTTGAGCTGGTCATAACTTTCATTTTGGCCTTTTTGAAGGAACGTTCGAGCTGTTTTGAAACTTCTTCGTCCTCAATTGGCAGAATATTTGGCATAAATTCGACCAGTGTAACATCAACACCCATCGAATTGTAGAAATAAGCAAATTCTGATCCGATCGCACCTGATCCAACGACAACCATTGATTTTGGAAGTGAAGGAAGCACCATGGCCTGACGGTAACCAATGATTTTTTTGCCATCGATAGGCAAATTGGGCAATTCTCTCGAACGGGTCCCAGTGGCCAGAATGATATGTCCGGCCTCAAGAACACTTAGGGTTCCATCAGCGGCTGTAACTTCGACTTTTTTACCGGCTTTGAGTTTCCCAAAACCGTTAATCAGATCAATCTTATTTTTTTTAAACAGGAACTGAACACCTTTACTCATACCTTCGGCTACGCCACGACTGCGTTTCACAATGGCCTCGAAATCAGGTTTTGCTTCGCCTGTTATGCTTATTCCGTAATCACCGGCATGTTTCAAATAATTAAATACCTGGGCGCTTTTCAGAAGGGCTTTGGTTGGGATACATCCCCAATTAAGGCAGATACCGCCGATTTCGGACTTTTCAACCACGCCTACTTTCATTCCGAGCTGCGAAGCACGAATGGCAGCTACATAACCTCCGGGACCGCTCCCGATCACTATCAGATCATATTTCATAGTATTCAGTTTTATCAGTTTCAAGAAGAAGCAAAAGTAAGAAAAAATGCCGCAGAAGAAGGTGTTATAAGTCGAAATTTGGACATTTTTGACTGTTTCGTGGCTCAGATTTTTCTCTTCATAATACGTCCGGTGAGTGCCAGCATATAATTTACAATACCCATACGGGCCATTAATTCTGTGTTGTTTCCAGGCTTTTCAGGATGGTTTTGAATGTTGTTGATATTTCCGGAAAATGGTATATAAACATGTATTTTTTAGTTTTAAACAATTTCTAAACAAATTCCAGACTGAAAAGTTCAAATATACGTAATTTGATAATTAGATAAATGGATATAAATGATTGAAATTAAATAGATTGAGAATATTTTGTTAATTAATAAAATGGTTTACCTTTAATCAGTCAAAACCCTATGGAAAACGCGCAAAAAAACCTGAAGATCCTGATGATGGTCAGGAATTTTGATTTTGGCGGAGCTGAGAATCATGTTTGCACCCTGGCAAACGAACTTAGTTGCCGGGGCAATGAGGTATGGATAATTTCAGGTGGCGGCAGACAGATTCAGCAATTGCACAATGGAATACATCACTTAACGAAGAAATTTTGTGACCACTTTCTCATTTTTCAGGTTTTATGGTTGATTCGAATCGTATATCGGGAGAAATTTGATGTCATTCACGCCCATCAGCGCATTATGATTCTGGCCGCCAACCTTGCAGCCTTCTTCACCAAAACACCTGTTGTTGCAACTGTTCATGGCCGTATCCGTTATGATTTACGTTCAAAATTTGTAAGAAAATTCACCGCAGGCATTATTGCCATTTGTGAAAACAGTCTGGTCGGAATGCAAAGAGATCCATTTCTGGCGCATAAATCGGTACATATTCCCAATGGAATCCGGTTTAAGGAAATAGCCGAAAGTACAGCAAAAGGTGAGATTAGGTTCAGCTATATCAGCCGGATTGACCAACGGCATTTTGAAATTATCCGTTTTCTGATTCAGGAAGTATGGCCTTCGGTCATTGAGAAATATCCGAATGCCCGACTTGTTGTTGCAGGTGATGGTCCTTTTTTAAGTCAACTTCAGGAAATGGTGCATTTATCAGATAATCAATTAAATACAAATTCAATTCACATAGAAGGATATGTAAATGATCTGGATCAGATTTTAACAGCTACAAATCTTGTCTTTGGAGTGGGCAGGGTAGCACTCGAAGCGATCGCTGCCGGGGTGCCTGTTTTCTCTATCAAAAACAAGCGAATGGGAGAAATTATCTGTTGCAACAAGCTTCAACACTTTCAATTTGGTAACTTTGTTGATCTTGACGGACATGAACCAGACGCGGTTGTTATTTGTCGTAAAATTTCTGAATTTATTGAAAATGAGCAGTTTTACAGAAGTCAAAGCAGGCAGATAAGAAAACACATTGAATCCGTTTATCATATCGAAACAGTAGCTGCTTCAACCGAACTACTCTATGAATCAATGATCAATGCATATTTAAAGGATAAAATAAATCATGAAAAAGTTCTACTTCCTACAGGCGATCTTATGCCTGATTATGTTAATTTCTTGTCAAAACACTGATAGATCAGGAACCACTTCAGCAGGAGTTCAGTTGTATGTAACCACCGAAACACAAAGTATGTTGTTTCAGCCGGTTTCCGTGGCTTTCGATACAAAATCACCAAGCGGCAATCAGATCATTCAGTTACAACCCGAAGTGAAATACCAGGAAATGGATGGTTTTGGAGCGGCCATTACCGGATCATCAGCCTTTAATCTATTGAAAATGAGTCCTGAAAACAGGTCAAACTTGCTCAAATCGACTTTTGATCCTATTAATGGTATGGCTTACAGTTATATCCGTGTTTCGATCGGATGTTCCGATTTCTCATTGGAAGATTATACCTATTGCGACAAAGCCGGAATTGAAAATTTCGCAATTCATGAAATTGACAAGCGTGATCTGTTTCCGATCCTGAAAGAAATCCTTTCAATCAATCCAAAAATTAAAATTCTTGGTTCACCCTGGACACCTCCTAAATGGATGAAAGTGAACAATTTAACCGATTTGAAGCCTTTTGATTCCTGGACAAGTGGCCAGTTGAATCCTGCCTTTTATCAGGATTATGCCACCTATTTCGTGAAATATATTCAGGCAATGAAGTCAGAAGGTTTTGATATTGAAGCGATTACTATACAGAATGAACCTTTGAACCGTGGCAATTCGGCCAGTTTGTTCATGACCTGGCAGGAACAGCGCGATTTCATCAAAACTGCCCTTGGGCCTGCTTTCGAAAAGGCTGGCATCAAAACAAAAATCATCGTTTTTGATCACAATTGGGATTATGATGTCAATAAGGAAGAATGTGCCGATCAGATTGATTATCCGGTTCGCATTTATGAGGATGCAGAAGCAGCAAAATACATTGATGGAGCTGCCTATCATGCTTATGGTGGCGAAGTGGCTGAAATGAAGGATATTCACAACAAGCGCCCTGATAAAAACCTGTATTTCACGGAGATGTCGATTGGATTGTGGGGTTCAGGATACACTTTTGAAGGCGATTTTATGTGGAATATGCGCGAAGTTTGCCTGGGAACGATCAACAACTACTGCAAAGCTGTGATCATGTGGAATTTCATGCTCGACGACAAACACGCACCATTCCGTCCGGGCGGCTGCGATATTTGTCTGGGATGTATCGACATCAGTTCGGCTGATTATGCTACCATGACCTTCAACAGTCATTATTATACAATGGCACATTTGTCGAAAGTAATACAACCAGGAGCATTCCGTATTGGTTCTTCAGGAAATTCAAGTCAGGGATTGTATTATGCCGCTTTCAGCAATCCGGATGGTTCATATGCCATTGTGATACAGAATGATACAGATAAACCCATGCCTGTGACAATTGCATGTGATGGTAAATCATTTACCTATTCCCTTCCGGCTAAAAGTGCTGTTTCGGGGAAGTGGAATCAAACGAAATAAATCTAAATTGCTCAAATAATATTTTGAGCAATTTTCAAATCTATGATTATGTCAAAATTCATTAGAGGAATGATCCTATTTTCCGGATTCATTCTCAGTCTTTTTCCGACAGATGTTAATTGTCAGACAGTTAAATCTCAATTGGATGAAGATTTAACAACATTTGTTGATCCTTTCATTGGCACAAAAAATATGGGTCATACTTTTCCGGGAGCGGCAGTGCCGTTTGGAATGGTCCAACTGAGTCCGGAAACCAACCAGGTTCCGATGCATATTGATGGAAAGTACAATCCGGAAACATATCGCTATTGTTCAGGTTATCAATACGATGATTCCACCATCTATGGTTTCAGTCATACCCATTTTAGCGGAACTGGTCATTCTGATCTCGGAGATTTTCTTCTAATGCCGACAAGCGGGAAACTTAATCTGGAACCCGGAAAAGCAAATGAAGGACCCGGGGGTTATCATTCAGCCTTCCGTCATGAGACGGAAATAGCTTCGCCTGCTTATTATGCTGTTACACTGGATGATTATCAGATTCGGACTGAATTGACAACCACAGAACGTGTTGGTTTTCATCGGTATACATTTCCGAAAACCGATAGTGCACATCTGATTCTCGATCTGATGGCCGGGATTTATCAACACGATGAAAAAAACGTCTGGACCTTTGTTCGTGTCGAAAATGATTCAACCATCACAGGTTATCGGCAAACAAATGGCTGGGCACGCACACGAACTGTGTATTTTGTTATGCAGTTTTCGAAAAAGATGAAATCTTATGGGTATCAGAAATACAACAAACCTTTGTATAATGGTTTCTACCGGAAATTTGATGAATCGCATAATTTCCCGGAAATGGCCGGAAAGAATATCCGCGCCTGGTTCGATTTTACGATGCAGAAAGATGAAGTGCTTCTGGTGAAATTTGCCTTGTCGGGTGTGAGTACCGAAGGTGCAATGAAAAATCTTGAAGCTGAGATTTCGCATTGGGATTTTGATCGCATTCGATCCGAAGGAGAGCAGAAATGGAATCAGGAACTATCGAAGATCAGAATTGAAACGATGAATGAAAGTGATAAAGTGGTGTTTTATACGGCTTTATATCATACTATGCTGAGTCCGGTGGTATTCAATGATGTAGATGGAAACTATCGCGGACTGGATCAGAATATTCATCAGGCTGATGGCTTTACGAATTATACTATATTTTCTCTTTGGGATACCTATCGGGCATTGCATCCGCTTTTTAACCTGATTCAGCCTGGCCGAAACCGTGATATGATCCGTTCGATGCTGGCCCATCACGATCAGAGCGTACATCATATGCTTCCGATCTGGAGCCATTATGCCAACGAAAACTGGTGTATGATCGGCTATCATTCCGTTTCGGTAATTGCTGATGCGGCTGTGAAAGGTAATTTGGGTTTTGATTTGGATCATGCTTTGAAAGCATCTGTAAACACCTCACAATGCGCTTATTTTGATGGAATAGGAGACTATATGAAATTCGGTTTCGTTCCGGAAGACCGCAGTTCGAACAGTGTTTCAAAAACGATTGAATATGCCTATGATGACTGGTGTATCGCCCAGCTGGCAGGAATTACAGGTGATTCTGCACTTTATAGGGATTATCTGAAACGATCTGAGAGTTTCGAAAATGTCTTTGATCAGAAAGCCGGTTTTATGAAACCGAAATCTGCAGATGGAAAATGGCTGGCCAAATTTGATCCTCTGGATACGCATGGTCAGGGTTTTATCGAAGGAAATGCCTGGACTTACAGTCTGTTTGTGCCTCATGATGTTGATCGTCTGATTGCTCTGAGCGGGGGAGAAGCGCGTTTTACCGAGCATCTTGATTCGCTCTTTACAATGAGGCTTGCCGACAAATACATCGAAAAGAATGAAGATATCACGCGTGATGGCATGATAGGCAATTATGTGCATGGCAACGAACCCGGTCATCATATTCCTTATTTATATAACTGGACAAAACATCCTTCGAAAACCCAGGACAGAGTGCGTATGATCATGCGGACGATGTATGGAACGGGTCCGGATGGATTGTGCGGAAATGATGATGCTGGCCAGATGAGTGCCTGGTATGTGTTCAGTGCACTTGGATTTTATCCGGTTTGCCCGGGTTCTGACCGATATGCAACCGGAAGTCCGATAGTAAAATCTGCCACGCTTCAATACGAAAACGGTAAAAGTCTGCATATTCAGGCAATGAATCAAAGTGAGAAAAATATTTTCGTTCAACGTATTGAATTGAATGGTAAAGAGTTGAATAGAAATTATCTCCTGCATTCAGAACTGGTTTCCGGTGGCGAATTACGTTTTTATATGGGCAAACGGGCGAAGTAAAGGAAAATTGAATTAAGAAATTCAGTTTTTTCAAAGCAAAGCTTGAATTGCATGTATCTTTGTGTTGCTTCCGGATCGGAGGCCTACTCACTACTTGCAAAAAAATGAGGAAATCAATAACCGGTCCGGAGGCTTTTTACACATCTCCTGAATGAAAAAGCAATTCTGGCCTTTATTTTACGTAGTAGTTCAGTTTTCCTGTCTGATTTTTACATTTGTCACAGCACCGATGCTGGCCGATTCAACGCATTTGATGTTGCTCGAGATGGCGGGATTGTTTCTTGGAGTGCTGGCGATTTTGCAGATGGGAATTGGAAATTTTAATATCAGACCAGTTCCAAAATCTGATTCCAGACTGGTGAATACAGGTATTTATCAGTGGATCAGACATCCGATGTATCTTGCGCAGCTGCTCGTAATTCTGGCATTGGTTGTGGATTATTACAGTCTTCCCCGTCTGGCTGTTCTGGTTTTGCTCATCATCAATCTGATCTTCAAATTGCGTTATGAGGAAAAACGGCTTATACTTCATTTCTCTGATTATGAAGAATATAAGCGTAATTCCTGGAGTTTATTACCCTATATTTTCTAAAAGTTTTCCCGTTTTTATTGTTTTCAGAAGGCCATTAATTGGTTTATCAACATAGGTTTTGTCCATTTGGTGATAAATCATTGATAGCTAATTTTTACAAAATTGTTTGCAGGTCAAAAAAATTGGTAAGTTTGACTTTCTTTCTAAATGATTTTGAATTGATAATAATAACTCACAAATAGTTCTATTACAAACCAAAAACAATGAAACCATGATGAGAAAGCTTACAAAGTATCTACTAACATTCGGATTATTAATGGTCGCACTTCCGATGTTCGCCAGTGAGGCCGACCTGAAAATTCCCGATCTGCGTGAAGGGACATTCCCTCTATTTTTTAATATGAATGCTTTTGACCTTTTGATGTACGGATCTTTGGTAATCATTGGTACATTAGGCATTAGTTTGTATTTAAGAGGTCAGATTAAAAATCTTACTGCCCATAAATCGATGCTTGATGTCGCTGATACGATTTATGAAACATGTAAAACCTATCTCATTCAACAAGGAAAATTTCTGGCAATTCTATTTGGTATCATTGCGGTAGCCATCGCTTTCTACCTGTTTAATATAGAACATAGTGGTCAATTTTCAACCATTGCAATTGTTGCAATGGTGTTATTCTTTACCATCGTTGGTATTGGGGGCTCATACTCAGTAGCATGGTATGGTATCCGTTTAAATACCTACGCCAATGCCCGTACTGCTTTTGCATCACTCAAACGTCGTCCTTGGGATGTTGTTAATATTCCTTTGCGTGCCGGAATCTCCATTGGATTATTCCTGATTTCGCTCGAGTTGGTGATGATGGTTGTGATCCTGTTGTTCGTTCCACGAGAGATAGTTGGATACTGTTTCCTCGGTTTCGCGATAGGTGAATCTCTTGGTGCTTCAGCCCTGCGTATTGCCGGCGGTATCTTTACCAAGATTGCTGATATCGGAAGCGACCTGATGAAAATCATTTTCAAAGTAAAGGAAGATGATCCACGTAATCCTGGTGTTATTGCCGATTGTACTGGCGACAATGCAGGCGACAGTGTAGGACCGACTGCAGATGCTTTTGAAACTTACGGTGTTACCGGAGTTGCCTTGATTTCATTCATCACACTTGCGATCACAAAAGATCAGTTTGGTGGTGGCGCAGCAGGTCAGCTGGGAGCAGAAATGCTTCAGGCTAAACTGATTGTTTGGATTTTTGGTATGCGATTCCTTATGGATATTTTTTCGGGGATATCATACTTTATTAACCAATGGATTTCAGAACGTAAATATGGTAAGCTCACTGAATTTGACTTCGAAGAACCACTCACACGCCTCATCTGGATTGCTGCAATCACTTGTATCAGTATCAGTTATATCATGAGTTATTTCCTAATTGGCGATCTGCCCCATGAACTTTGGTGGAAACTTGCTACGATTATAAGCTGTGGAACACTTGCCGCTGTTTTAATTCCTGAATTTACCAAAATTTTTACCAGCTCAAAATCAGATCATGTTCATGAAATTGTTACGGCTTCACGCGAAGGTGGTCCATCGTTGACCGTTCTTTCTGGTATTGTAGCAGGTAATTTTTCTGCATACTGGAAAGGTATGTTGTTGGTCGGTTTGATGACCATTGCTTATTTTGTTAGTCAGTTGCCGGGAATGGAAATGATACAGTATGCCAGTATTTTTGCTTTTGGTCTGGTGGCTTTTGGATTTTTATGTATGGGTCCGGTTACGATTGCAGTTGATAGCTATGGTCCGGTTACTGACAACGCCCAATCAGTTTTTGAACTATCACAAATTGAATCCATCCCCGGTATCAGCGAAGAGATTAAACGTGATTTTGGTTTTACCCCCGATTTCGTTGGTGGAAAACATTATCTCGAAGCAAACGATTCTGCTGGTAATACTTTTAAAGCTACCGCAAAACCGGTATTGATTGGTACAGCAGTAGTTGGTGCAACTACGATGATTTTCTCCATTATTTTATTGTTGAAAAACGTTGGTATGTTGAATCTTGAACTTACACAAGCTCCGGTTTTATTAGGATTCATCTCAGGTGGGGCTATGATTTTCTGGTTTTCGGGTGCTTCAATTCAGGCCGTTACAACTGGTGCATATCGTGTTATCGAGTTTATCAAAAAGAACTTCGATTTAACCAAATCGAGTGCCGATCGGGAAGATTCGATAGAAGTGGTTCGTATTTGTACTAAATATGCCCAAACCGGGATGTGGAATATTTTCATCGCTTTGATGACTGCTACACTCGCTTTTGCCTTGTTCGATCCGAATTTCTTCGTTTCATATCTGCTATCTATCGCCATTTTTGGACTTTTTCAGGCTATTTATATGGCCAATGCCGGTGGTGCCTGGGACAATGCCAAGAAATTAGTTGAAGTTGACTTGAAAGAGAAAAATACCCCTTTGCATGACGCTGCTGTCATTGGTGATACAGTGGGTGATCCTTTCAAAGATACAACCTCGGTTGCCTTGAACCCAATCATTAAATTTTCGACTTTGTTTGGCTTATTGGCTGTTGAGATTGCCGTAAGTATGTCGAAAGTGGATGCAAATGGTAAATTATCATACACCATGATGCACTGGGTTATTGGAGGTATTTTAATGATTACATCCATGTATTTTGTTTGGAGGTCATTCTATAAAATGCGCATTTCAACCGAATAGTTCTTTGGTTAAATAATAACGAAGCCTCCGGAATCTTGGTTCCGGAGGCTTTTTTTTGATGTAAAGTGCGTGATACTATTGACAACAAATCATTGTGAATCTGAAGATTCTGTAAAATGAAATCTCCCCAGAAGGAACACTTTCGGGGGAGTTTTCTAATAACGAACAATGAATGTTCAACAGAATTTCTATTCTTTGACGAATTTTATCGTTGTAACTACTTTATTATCTGAGCTTATTGTAGCAAAATAAACGCCTTTTGACAAAGAAGATGTTTGCAAATAATCATTGTCAGCAATTGTTTCATCCAGGATTATCTGTCCAAGAAAATTCCTGATAATGATCTGAACCTGACCCTTTAATCCATTTAATTGAAGTTGATTATTTACCGGATTCGGATAAATTGAGATCAGTGCTTCATTTGTTGAATGAATACCCGTAATAAGATTAAAATGAACCGTATAGGTAAAGGTCGTAATTCCATCCTGTGCTGTTACCACAACAATTCCGTCACCCGGAACAGTTGGAGTTTGCGTGATTTGCATTGTTGCTTCAGGATCGGTTGTTGAAGCAGTAATATTTGGATTTGGTGAGCCTTCAACGATATCCACTTCGTAATAGTTGATTGCCGGATCAAAGCCCTCAACAGTTACGCCATCCACTTTCAGATCGAGCAGCGTGGCAATATTAGAAATGGTGTAGAAATAGACCGAATAAGTTGTTTCATGTGCTCCGTCTTCTGCAAGTACGATCAGTGTAGCAAGTCCGGGGATTTCAGTTGCCTGAATAATATTGAGGGTTGCATTCGGATTGGTAGGTGTTCCATCAACAACAGGAATTGGCATTGAATTTTCGACCTGATACTGGTAAGAAGTTGTATTTGGCTCAAAACCTGATATTGTTACTCCATCAACCGTTAAATCAGATAATGTGGCATCATAATTAACATACGTAAAGTGAACGGTATAAGTAAGTTGGGTTGTGCCATCCTCTGCTGTTACCAATAAAATAGCGTCTCCCGGAATGGAAGGGCACTGTGTTTCTCCAACTGTTGCATTCGGATCGGTTGGAATACCCATGGTATACGGTGCTGGATCGTCGTATATCAGTTCAATATCATATTCAAACACCTGAGGTTCAAATCCTACCAGTGTAGCACCATTTAAAAGAATTTCCTCAAGAGTGGCATCGGAACCGGGAATATACAGGAAATTAACTGTATAGGTATGGGTATTCAATCCATCTTCAGAAGTAACGATGACTGTTCCAACTCCAGGTAAATCGACTGCCTGATTAATATCAATTTCAGCGTGAATATCTGTAGCTGTGGCACTTAAAACCGGAATCGGATCACCGGTTGGAACTGTATAATCATAGGTGAAAACATTTGGTGAGAAACCCGGAATAGTGACATTGTTCACGCGCAGATCAGACAGTGTTGCATCAGTTCCAGCTACGTAAAAGTTCACAACATAGGTTTGCTGGGTAGTGCCGTCCTCTGCAGTTACCAAAACAGTTGCTGTTCCGGGAACAGTTGTTGCCTGTGTAATATTCACAGTTGCAACAGGAGAACTGGCTGTTGCACCAGTTACTGGTAGTGGATCACCTGTTGGGACAGGATAATCGTAATTGTAAATGAGAGGACTGAAACCTGGAACTGTAAAGCCATTGACAGTCAGATTACTTAAGCTGGCATCATGACTAATCGGTGGTTCACCAATTGAGCCATCTGTGTGAATATTCTGCATATAAATATCAGAACCATCACTTCCTTCCTCCCATGCAGCAACGAGTTGATCATCGTAGATTCCGGTAAGAACATTGTGCAATTTTGGAGTTGTTCTTCCTCCTACCAAAGTTGTGGTAGGTGACCAAATCAGAGCTCCACTGTTATTGATTCCCAGTGCTTTGATGTTTGAAAATGCGGATGAGCTCACGTATTCATCATACACAATCATGGCATTGGTTCCATTATAAACGGCACCACCAATACTACCTGAAACCATGCTTCCCATGGCTACAAAATCAATCCCTGATGTAGTCCATTGGGCAACACCACTGGCATTAAATTTTTGTCCGGAGATAGCGGTTTGAGTCTGATTATTGTTCTTTTTGCTCCAGGTAACAATCACTTCGTTGGTGCTGTTGACACCGACAATTTGCGGATTCTGGTGGCTGTTGCTTGATTGTGTTGAAACTTCTGCACCATTCGCCGGCCAAGTAGTCGTTCCATTCGTTAAAACCCTGTTGATGGCTGCATTGATATTGTTATCGTTGTTGCGATCATCGGTCCATGCAACAATAATTCCATTGGCATTATCAGAAGCTATGTTGAAATTATTGTAAGGAGATATTCCGTTTGAATTGCAAACAAGGACATCCGATCCCCAGACAGCACTCCCTGAGGAATTAAATTTCTGTACATAAATCTGTCTTGTCAATGCTGGAAAATTACCCGTTTCTTTGTAAAATGCCAGCAAATACTGATCATTTTCAACGCCCAAGACACGCGGGCCAGTGTAGCCATAGTTGCTGTTTGAATAGACAACGCCATTGGCTCCCCAGCTTAAAGTTCCGGCAGGAGTAATTTTTTGCATCACCGTCTGCGGCTTGGGAGAAGCAGGCCTTTGCCAGGCAACAATCACGTTATTGGATGATGTAACTGTGATACTTGGCACGTATTCATCATTCGAATCAGTCGTAAGGGTAATGCCATTCGCTCCCCATAAAAA
>CAZVKW010000028.1:0-9266 GCA_964627945.1 uncultured Lentimicrobiaceae bacterium | reverse complement strand
GGAACTGCTTGAGAACCAGTAAGATTGTTCACGATGGTGTTAACAAGCGGGTCGTCAACCCATTGTGCAGAAACCGACAAGGAAATTGTCAAGATGAAAAGAAATAATTGTAGAAATTTTTTCATGTAATTGTATGAATTAGGAGGAAAAGTAAATTACAAATCAGATACAAAATCAAGCAATTGTATTATACAAAAGTACAATATACTTGATATTTACATGAAAATAATTTCAATGGAAGATTGTTAGATTCAGATGATTTCAGTGAATATCACTTCAACATTCAATGAAATCACTGCTTGTTTTGAACGTCATTTTTTAGCTTTAATTTGCCGGAACAAAAGCGTAATGTTGTCCGTAATAGATCATTTGTTTGGTAAAATCATCCGGATAACTTACTTTCACATCTTTGATCTTGCCTTCTACTATTACAACTTCTAGTTTGGGATTGATAAAGCCAGCGAAAGGAGCAATGTTCAGTTTGGCCCACCGCTCAAGCATTTCAGCATGTATTTCAGGATCAACTTTTACACCGTAAGTTTCAACCAGCATTCGAGCTCCTTCATAATCACCTTCTGATTTCACACGTTGGATTTCGGCCAGTAACTCACCGAAAAGCACCCGAAGTGCTTTATAATCATTGACTTTTACAAAGGTTTTGCCCTTTTTCTTCAATAATTCAACCACTTTCCGTTCCTTCCCTTTTTCATACACCCATTGGGCGATTAACTGACGATTGCGGGCATGACTTTCTTCCAACTGCTGACCGGGTGAAACCCGAACGAGCTGACGCATCAGACCGTTCAGCATAAAACCATCGTATTCTGCTTTTCCGGCTTCTTCACTGCTTAAAAGACCTTTGGTAATCATTTCAGGATCAGTGATATAATAAAGTGCCACCAGATCAGCTCGGGCTTCCTCGATGGTGTTTGAATAGCTTTTAAGGCTTTCTTTGGGAGTGCTGACTCCTTCGGCAAGTTTTCCGCTTCCATGACCGATCACTTCATGCAGGGCAGTATGCATTTTCGAAGCGATCTGACCAAATTCCTTGATGCGTTTCTGCTGATCCGGAAGGTAAAACTCTTCGAGACTACCTGTACTTTTTGAGGAATTTTCATAAGCATCCTCAATATTACCTAGCGAAACAGATTTTGAACCGTGCTCCGCCCTGATCCAGTCGGCATTTGGAAGATTTACTCCAATAGGCGAAGTAGGGGAGCAGTCGCCCGATTCAACGATCGCCTGAATCACTTTATAACTTACACCTCGGGCATCTTCACGTTTATATTTTGGATCAATGGGTGAATTCTGTTCAAACCAGCCAGCCATACTGCTGATGATTTGAAAACGCTTTGTTGCCTCCTCGTCACGGATCGATACCATCGATTGCCATGAACCATGGAAGCCCATCGGATCGTCATACACTTCGATGAAACCGTTTACAAAATCAATGGCCGGTGATGTGTCCTGTACCCATAGAATGCTGTATTCGTCAAATGCTTTCAGATCGCCGGTTTCATAAAACTCAACCAGCTTTTCGATGCTTCTTCGCTGCAAGTCTGATTCGGCAAAGTTTTTGGCATGCTCGAGTAAAATGACAATTTTGCGGATGGCTTTTCCATACATTCCATCCGATTTATAGGTCATTTCTTTGATTTGCCCGTCCTTTTTGATCAATTTGGAATTTAGTCCGTGCGAAACAGGATTTGTATCTGATGCATCTGCTTTGGATGCATAAAAAGCTTCAACTTCGGCTTGTGTCAGGTTTTCGTAAAAATTGACTGCTGAACCCGAAACATGATCGGTTCCTTCATCCTGAAGCACTTTTTTGGGTGCAATTTCAGGATTAAATATCTGATCTTTAATGAATTTGTATAGTTTTGCCTGACTTTGTCCAACAGAAAGCGGGAGTTTTTCATCATGGATATCCATGAAGATTTTTTTGAAATAGCTTTCCTTAAATTCTGGCTTAAGCTTATCCATCGAATTGTGATGATGAATCCCGTTCGAAAACCAAAACTGTTTCAGAAAGGTACTAAACTGTTTCCAGGGTTCGCTGTTTCGAGCCCCGCGATAATGTAAGAAAATGGATTCAAGACATTTTCGGATCAGAAGATTGTGTTTGTAATTCTGGTCAATGTATATGTCTCTTCCACTTAGAGCAGCCTGATACAGATACCAGACGAATATTTTTTGTTGCAATGATAGGTTTTCAAATCCTTCAATACGGTATCTCAAGATTCTGATATCAGCAAACTGTTCTGTCTGCCAAACAAAGTTGTCATTCATAAATTAGCTACATTAAAGTGAAAATCTTTTACTTTTTGTATTTCACAGCGGGTAAAAGTAGGAAAAACTAAGTTCAATAATAAGATAGCTTTTTTAGCTGACTTCTGTCAATCTGCTATCCCTTATAAAACGGTAATTTAACAATCGAAGCAGGAATAAGTTTTTCACGGATATTGATAAAGATTTCACTACCAATTTTTCCGTACTGGCTATCAATATAGCCCATACCAATACCTTTTTTGAGCATTGGTGACATTGTTCCGGAAGTTACTTTCCCAATAACTTCGCCAGCAGCGTTGCATATAGGATAATCATGACGTGGAATACCTTTGTCAGAGATTTCAAAAGCTTTCAGCATTTTTACCGGACCATTTGCTTTGATTGCTTCCATTTTATCCCGGTCAACGAAAGGATTGTTGTCTACAAATTTGGTGATCCAGCCCAGTCCGGCTTCAATTGGAGAAGTGGTATCATCGATGTCGTTTCCATACAGACAGAAACCCATTTCGAGGCGTAATGTGTCGCGGGCTGCGAGTCCGATCGGTTTGATTCCGTCTTCTTTACCAGCTTCCAGAACGGCTGTATAGATTTTCTCTGCGTCTTCGTTTTTGAAATAAATTTCGCATCCGCCGGCACCTGTATAGCCTGTAGTTGAGAGCAATACATCTTTCACTCCGGCAAATTCAAGCACTTTGAAGGTGTAATATTCCATGTCTGTGATGCTCGTGGAAGTGAGTTTCTGCATGGCTTTGAGTGCAAGCGGGCCCTGAACAGCCAGCTGCGAAGTAGCATCCGAAGCATTGGTGAGTTTCACACCATGATTATTATTGGCATTTACCCAATCCCAATCCTTGTCGATGTTGGCGGCATTAACTACAAGCAGATATTTTTCTGCGTTAAAACGATAAACAAGCAAGTCGTCAACAATTCCGCCTTTGCCGTTAGGGAAACATGTATACTGAATTTTTCCATCGAAAAGAGCCGCTACATCATTGGTAGTCAGTCGTTGAACAAGTTCAAACGCTTGTGGTCCTTCGGCCCAGAATTCACCCATATGTGAAACATCGAAAACACCCAGATTCAATCGAACCGTTTCATGTTCGGCATTTACTCCTTCGAATTGAACGGGCATTTCGAAACCAGCGAAAGGAACCATCTTGCCTCCCATGGCATGATGCATCTTGTTTAAAGCAGTCTTTTTCATGGTAATATATTATAACAACTTGTTAATGAGTATGTTTACTTTCCTGTTGACAACAGGAACATTTGCCATCAAAGGTAAGAATTAGTTTGTTCTGCTAACTTATTCACCTCCGTTTTTCAGTCCTTTAATATTGCATAAGCCTATACCATAAAGCAAAAACGTCTACTTTTACGGGCTAAAACGGATCAATTTCACATGTTTTCAAATTTTCGTAAAGCCATTTTTTTATTCCTTATCCTTTTCATTGGTGTTGGCAATGTTTTTTCTGCATCACTGCTCATCCCGATGGATGAAAGTCAGACCAACCATTTGAAAGCCTACGGAATTGCATTCTGGGTACTTAAACAGGATGTTCAAATCAGTTGGTTGCTTAATTATCGTGGTGGAAGTTATCTGATGCCTTACAATGCATCATTTGAGAAGGAATGCAGGATTAGAAACGTCTCATATCAGGTACTTGCTGATGCACAGGCCAATGCGATTTTGCTTGAAATAGCAGATCCGGGTGTGAATATGGAAGAAATGCAATTGCAGAAGGTGCCACGGATTGCAGTTTATTCGCCAAAAAATAAGCTACCATGGGATGACGCAGTTACTCTGGTACTGACCTATGCCGAGATTCCTTATGATATACTTTATGATGATGAAGTTCTGAATGGTGTATTGCCAAGCTATGACTGGCTTCATCTGCACCACGAGGATTTCACAGGACAATATGGGAAATTCTGGGCACGATATCGCAATTTCAGCTGGTATCAAGAGGATGTAAGGCTTCAGGAAGCTTCGGCACAGGAGCATGGTTATGCAAAAGTTTCACTTTTGAAAAGAGCGGTTGCACAAAAAATCAGAGAGTTTGTAGCAGGAGGAGGTTATATGTTTGCAATGTGCTCGGCTACTGATAGTTACGATATTTCACTGGCGGCTGATGGACTTGATATCTGTGATGTGATGTTCGATGGTGATCCTGTTCGTCCGGGTGACCCTCAACAGCTTGATTATGAACAGTGTTTTGCTTTTACTGATTTTCAATTGTCATTGAATCCGCAGGAATATGAGGTTTCTGACATTGATGTTACCAATCACCGCCCGATGCAGCTGAATGAAGCGAATGATTATTTCACTTTATTCGATTTCTCAGCCAAATGGGATCCCGTTCCAACAATGCTCACACAAGATCATGAGAAAGTGATCAAAGGATTTATGGGACAAACAACAGCTTTTCATAAAAAACTGGTGAAATCATCTGTTATCATCCTCGGAGAGAATAAGATAGCTGACGAAGACCGATATATTCACGGAACTTTTGGCAAAGGATTCTGGACTTTTTTTGGAGGACATGATCCCGAAGATTATCAGCATATGGTGGGCGATCCACCTACCGAACTGGATATGTTTCCAAATTCTCCCGGTTACAGGCTTATTCTGAACAATGTATTATTTCCGGCTGCAAAGAAGAAAAAACAGAAAACCTGATTAGTGGTTTTCCCAATCCTGAACAATCTCAAACAGTCTTCCATCTGTCATTTCAAATCTGAAACGCGACAGACAAACTTTCGGTGTGCTGGTGAAAAATAGGTTTCCTGTAGCAGTGATAGGTGCTGTGATATTGATTTCTGATTCTCCTGAAGCAAGATAACAACAGCTTTCAGGAAATTGAACATTGTTTACAGTTGTGCTTGTAAGTCCACGGTTTTTCTGATCAGTATAGGTGGCGTCCATGCTGATTGTCACAACATCATTCGGGTTAAATTGTCCGGAAGTATCGCTTTTCTGGTAATGATAAACTAATTCAGCATCCATGGATGACCATGGCTGACCAGTGGTATCACTCAGAATTCTGAAATCATTGACTGATTGAGTGTATGTTTCTGTGCTATCGGTTTTTGCAGCAAGCGTTATACTTATAGTTCCTGAAGTTACAATGTTTAAAGGAAGTATCGTTCCATTAACAATGTTTTTTTCATCAAACAACAGGTTATCAAATGTAAGGGAAGTCACTGAATTAATAGTTGTGAAATCATCAGAAGTAATTGCTCTAACCACTCCCTGACGCCATCGCTCATTGTAATATTTTCCTGAACCATAGTTCAATGTAAGTATATGATTGCCATCATTATGATTGATTTGGATGTAACAGGAGTTCAATTCAATTGAGTCAATTGGAACCGAATCATTGAGAATTGTGTCGTGAATAGCCCTGATATACGACATGGTAATATTATTCAGGGTGTGCTGCAGCAGGTTCAGGTTTTGAATGCTGGTGATCTGATCCTGAAAACTGACTTCAGAATTTTTCTTTTTGCAATCAGTCAGTAAAAACAGAAGGCTAAGTAGAAATAAAACAGGAATATTCACTTTTTTCATGTCAGATCTTTCTTTGATAGGTTTCGAAGCGGTAACTGAAATTGTTTTGCTGATCATCGTTTATAGTCTCTTTTTCAATCAGTTCCCACTCATTGAACGGAATTTCCGGGAAATAAGTATCAGCGTTAAAATCTTTTTCCACGATGGTCAGATAGAGTTTGTCGGCCAAAGGTAGAAATTGTCTGTAGATCGAGCCTCCGCCAATGATGAAAACTTCAGTTTCGCCCTGTACTTTTACGATCGCCTCTTTGATTGATTCTGCTTTTTCGCAGCCTTCGAAATGATCAGCCGGATTGTCGGTCAGGATAATATTTCTGCGTTTTGGCAAGGGTCCGTTAGGCAATGATTCCAGAGTCTTTTTTCCCATGATTACTGTGCTGCCTGCAGTAATTCGTTTGAAACGTTTAAGGTCATTCGAAATATGCCATAAAAGCTTGTTATCCAATCCTATAGCATAGTTTTGTGCAATAGCAACGATGATGGAGATAATGGGTTTTATAGTTGTCATGCTGTCTCAGATTGAAATTTCGCCTTTGATATGTGGATGCGGATTGTAGTTTTCGAGTTTGAAATCACTAAATATGAATTCATCAATTTGTTTTCTGTCCGGATTCAGAATCATCTGGGGAAGTGGTTTAGGCTCGCGACTGATTTGCAGTTTCACCTGTTCGATATGATTCAGATAGATGTGAGCATCACCAAAAGTAAGGATGAAATCACCAGGTTCTGTTCCTGTTACCTGAGCAATCATGAGTGTCAATAAAGCATAAGAAGCTATATTAAAAGGAACTCCCAGAAAGATATCTGCACTTCGCTGATACATCTGACACGAAAGCCTGTTGTTGGCAACATAAAACTGAAACCAGGCATGACAGGGTGGGAGGGCTGCCCGACCCAGAGCTACATTTTCGGAGAAAGATTTTCCCGAAAGGGGTAAAACCGAAGGATTCCAGGCTGCAACAATATGACGGCGGCTGTCGGGATTGTTTCGAATACTCTCAATTACTTCCTTTAGCTGATCGATATTCTGATTGTTCCAGTTGCGCCACTGGGCTCCGTAAACAGGTCCGAGATCGCCTTTTTCATCTGCCCATTCATTCCATATAGTTACCTGATTATCAGTTAAATATTTTATATTTGTATTGCCACTGATAAACCAGAGCAGTTCGTGGATAATGGAACGAAGGTGCAGTTTTTTTGTCGTAACAGCCGGAAATCCATCCTGCAAACGGAAACGCATCTGATGACCGAAAATACTGAGTGTACCTGTTCCGGTGCGATCTTCTTTCTTTATTCCTTCGTCTAAAACTCTTTGAATGAGTTCGGTATATTGTTTCATTTTTTCTTATGCTAAGCGGGATGATTAAATTTCCTTTTTCAGAATTGTCTGCAAAGTAAGGAAATGCAATCGTAACAATTCGGTGAAGTGTTTATAAATTCTTTTTTCGCTGATTTATTTCATCACGTATTAGCGATGCTTTTTCATATTCTTCATTTTCGATTGCTTCTTTGAGCATCATTTCAAGCTCAGTGAGAAGATATTCTGAAAATTCATTTTCTTCAATTTCTTCCTCTTCTTTGGCCAATGGTGTAGCTTCGGTATCACTTTCAAATATAACTCCGGCTTCTTCAAGAATTTTCGGGAATGTATAAACAGGGCAGTGAAAACGCAAGGCGAGAGCAATGGCATCAGAAGTGCGGGCGTCTATTTCGTTTAGCTCACCATCCTTTTTACAGATAAGCAAGGCATGAAACACCCCTTCTTTGAAACTGTGAATTACTACTTCAAGTAGATCAATCTCAAAAAAACCAAAAATATTTTTGATCAGATCGTGTGTCATCGGCCGGGGTGTTTGCATATTTTCTAATCCAAGCGCAACAGCCTGTGCTTCAAACGCTCCGATAATTATCGGCAATCTGCGACGGCTGCCTTGTTCACCAAGAATAAGGGCATACGAACCACTCTGCGACTGACTATAAGATAATCCGATAATCTCCAGTAATATTTTGTCCATATCTGATATATCGTTCTGAAAAGTCTGATAAAATTAGCACATTTTTCAAACGCTCAGATTGCTCTCTGGAAAATCTTGCCAACAGCGGGAGGTTCAGTGCAAATCCCGGCTGTCAATTTTGGAAGGAATAATTTCCGTGAATCGATTAACAGAAGAAGGCAAAATTCGATTACAATTTCTACCTTTGCAAACGATCGTAAACACTGCATATATGCAGGTATTTTTGAAAATTTAAATGGTTCTAAACACCGTGTAACAGTATGATAACCAATAATTTTATACAACGTCATGTAGGTCCTTCCGAGGATCAGGTTAAAACTATGCTTCAGGCTATCGGAGTGGGTTCATTAAGTCAATTGATTGATGAAATCGTTCCGCAGAACATTCGTTTGCCTAAGCCATTAGACCTTCCTCAGGGATTAAATGAATATGAGTATCTGAACCATCTGAAGGGATTGGCTGCCAAGAATCTGGTTTTCAGAACTTTCATCGGTATGGGATATTATAATACCATCACTCCTGGTGTGATCACGCGCAATGTTTTGGAAAATCCGGGATGGTATACAGCCTATACTCCCTATCAGGCTGAAATTTCACAGGGCAGACTAGAGGCTTTGCTGAATTATCAGACAATGGTAAGTGATCTGACCGCCTTACCCATTGCCAATGCTTCATTGCTCGACGAAGCAACATCTGCTGCCGAAGCAATGATTATGTTTTTTAATGCCCGCAGTCGTCAGCAGGAGAAAAACGGTGTAAATAAATTCTTCGTTTCAGACGCTGTATTCCCGCACACCCTTGATGTGGTTGTTTCTCGTGCTCTTCCACTCGGAATTGAAGTACTCTCAGGTGATCCCGCCAAGATGAATCTCGATCAGTCATTTTTTGGTATTCTGTTACAATATCCTGATCAGTTCGGAAACATACGGAATGAGGTTGATTTTGTGAGTAATCTGAAAGCCCTTGACATTCAGGTAGCTGTTGCTGCAGATCTTCTGAGTCTTGCTTTGCTGGTTCCTCCGGGAGAATGGGGTGCTGATGCTGTTGTGGGTTCTACACAACGATTTGGAGTTCCAATGGGATTCGGTGGCCCCCATGCAGCTTATTTTGCTGTTACAGAAAAATACAAACGCAGTATTCCCGGACGAATCATAGGCGTTTCGAAAGATACTGCCGGAAATCCTGCCCTTCGTATGGCACTGCAGACCCGTGAACAACATATCAAACGCGAAAAGGCAACATCTAATATTTGCACAGCTCAGGCTTTACTTGCCTCGATGGCCGCATTTTATGCCATTTATCACGGACCTGCCGGCATTCGTCAAATTGCCCGTCATATCAATATTCTCGCAGCCGTTCTGGAAATCGAAATGAAGAAGATAGGTGTTCATCAA
>CAZVKW010000027.1:1629-29907 GCA_964627945.1 uncultured Lentimicrobiaceae bacterium | reverse complement strand
ATACGGGTGATTTACAAGAACTTGTAAAACCTCCCGATTTTCAATCTCAGCAAGTCCGAGCATATCAGGAAAATTCGTGGTATCCATGGACGCGATCACTCTGGCCATGTTTTCAATTTTGTGGTCAAATTTTTTCGTATTCCACTGCGATTTGCTTTCGGGCAGGAATTCGGCATCATTGATCGCCGGATCATCAATAGTATCGAATAGATTTTCAACATTGTAAAAAGCAAACGTCCAGCCATCTGAAGGTTTGTGAAGCTTTTTAATACCTGACTGGCATGATGAAAATGACAAAACTGAAACAAGCAGCACAAGGGCTGCCATTGAAATACGATGTTGCATTATGGTTGATTTAAATCTTTTAAATGGGTGATCTGACGTCTTTCCTTCTTTGTTGGCCGGCCGATTCCACGGTCTCTTTGTTCAAAACCAAACTCTTTTTTAAATTGAAGCTGCTCATACACTTCCGGAGGAGTAAGGTCAGTATAAACATCCGGAACCTGCGGTGGAGATACCCTGTTACGCACTAAACCGACCACTTCGACAGTCTTTTTCATATGTGAAAGCTGAACAGTGATAACTTCTCCCGGTTTCAGTTCATGTGATGGTTTAGCCGCATGTTCCCTGATTTTCACCTTACCTGCCTGACAGGCCTCAGCCGCCAGTGAACGTGTTTTAAACAAACGTGCACACCAGAGCCATTTATCCAAGCGCACTCCTTCTATCATTTCTGTCTGAAAAATAATTGAATTGGAACACCTTTAAAATCAAACTGTTCCCTGATTTTATTCTCAAGGAAACGCCTGTAACTATCCTTTACATCTTTTGGCAGATTGCAGAAAAATACAAACTGGGGATAATGGGTCTTTAACTGAGTTATATATTTGATTTTTATGTATTTACCTCTTGATGCAGCTGGTGGAGGAAAGGATTCAATGATGGGTAGCAGGACTTCGTTCAAGACAGAAGTTGCAATATTTTTTTTTCGGTTCTGAAACACTTCATTTGCTGTTTCAAGTACCTTGAAAATGCGTTGCTTATTGATGACCGAAGTGAAAATAATCGGTACATCCGTGAATGGTTCAAGTCGTTCTTTAATCGCCTTTTCGTAAGCCACATGGGTATTTGAGGTTTTCTCGATCAGGTCCCATTTGTTAACAACGACGACAAGTCCTTTCCGATTTTTTTCAATCAGATGTAAAATATTCAAATCCTGGGCTTCAACTCCAAACTGGGCATCAATCAACAAAATTGCCACATCGCAATCCTCAATGGAGCGAACGGCACGCAAAACCGAGTAGAATTCTATATTTTCAAAAACCTTTGATTTCTTCCGCAATCCGGCTGTATCAACCAGCATAAAATCCATCCCATAGGCATTGTAACGCGTGTGGATTGAATCGCGGGTTGTTCCGGCAACATCGGTAACAATATTCCGCTCAACACCCAGAAAAGCGTTTACAATGGATGATTTTCCAACATTGGGTCTTCCGACAACTGCAAATTTTGGAAGTTCTTCTTCTTCTTCATTTACTTTTTCAGGTAGAAGTTTCACCACATCATCAAGAATCTCTCCTGTTCCGCTGCCATTGATGGCCGAGACCGGATAAACTTCGCCGAGTCCCAATGCATAAAACTCCTGAGCATCAGAAATACGATCAGGATTATCCACTTTATTTGCAACCAGAAAAACATTTTTTCCTGACTGACGCAACATATTCGCAACTTCGGTATCGAGAACGTGTAATCCTTCGCGGGCGTCCACAACAAAAATAATTACATCGGCTTCGTCGATAGCCAGAGTTACCTGTTTTCGGATTTCACCTTCAAAAACATCTTCAGAACCAATCACATAACCACCAGTATCGATGACAGAAAATCCAATTCCATTCCAGTCACTCTTGCCATAATGACGGTCACGAGTTACACCGCTGGTTTCCTCAACAATGGCCTGCCGTGCCTGAACCAGACGGTTAAATAATGTCGACTTTCCAACATTCGGACGGCCAACAATGGCCACAATATTTCCCATAATCAATTATTAAGCTTCGTATCCAAAACGTTTGAGTGTGCTTTCCGTATCGCGCCAATCCTTGCTCACTTTCACACTCATTTCAAGAAAGACTTTCTTTCCAACAAATTCTTCAATGTCAAGGCGGGCCATTGTACCCGTATTTTTAATCGCTGCTCCCTGTTTTCCGATAATGATCGCTTTCTGAGAGTCGCGCGAAACATAAATTATCGCTTTAATCCGGATGAGATTCTGTGTTTCTTCGAATGATTCAATTGCCACCTCGGATGAATAAGGAATCTCTTTCTGATAATTCAACAGAATTTTCTCTCGCAAAATCTCGGCAACAAAAAAGCGCATCGACTTGTCGGTAAGTTCATCCTTTGGAAAATAGGGCGGTGATTCAGGCAAAACATCCAGAATACGTTCAAATAGTCCGGTTACATTGAATCCAAGAGAAGCAGCAACGGCAAAAACTGTTGCTTTTGGAATAAGTCCCTGCCATTTTTCAACTTTTTTCTGTACTTCCGGCTGTGTCGACTGGTCTATTTTGTTGAGAATAACAAATACAGCCAAACCGGAATCAATAATCCGTTTCACTGTATCATCATGATTATGCGGATCATTTACGTCCACAACAAACAGAATCAGATCGGCATCGATAAGTGCAGTACTTACAAACGAATTCATGATCTCGTGCATTTTGTAAGCCGGTTTATCAATGATCCCGGGGGTATCAGAAAAAACGATCTGATAATTTTCGTCGTTGACGATCCCCAGAATGCGATGCCGGGTGGTCTGGGCCTTGGATGTAATGATGGAGAGTTTCTCTCCGACCAGAGCATTCATCAAGGTTGATTTACCAACATTTGGATTACCTATGATGTTTACGTAGCCCGCTTTGTGTGTCATGAAAATAAATTTTCGGAAAAACTTGTTTTGCAAAGAAACAAAAATTACCTTTGCAGTCCTAATTTTTCAGGACCTATATTTCAAATTCGAATATTTGATCCGGGTTTCAAGAGAGTTAAACAGAAAGAAAAGTTCTTAAAAATATATTGCGGGGTGGAGCAGAGGTAGCTCGTTGGGCTCATAACCCAAAGGTCAGAGGTTCGAATCCTCTCCCCGCTACTACGAACCTCCGGAGCTTTGCTTCGGGGGTTTTTCTTTTTTAGCTTTATCATTTATTTTGTTGTGGTATAATCCGTTTCACTGATCAGATTTCCCTGATCATTGTACGATCGCCAGACTCCTGTTCTGTTACCTTCTCTATACGGCCCTTCGATCTGAACTTTGCCATTTGGAAAATACACAAAGCCCATCCCTTCACGTTTTCCATTTTTGAAATTCCCTTTGCTCCATATTTTCCCATCATCATACCAGGAAATCCATTCGCCATCCCGCTCGCCATTTTTGATTTTCCCTTCCATACTTTTGGTAGCATTCGGATGATAATGAACCTCAGAAACCCAAACCTTTTCACCCTCGATTTCCTGAAAAACCCTGACAGTTTTCATACTCCCATTCTCATAACGGGCTATGATTTCTGTTGATTGGTTGTTGGTTATTTCACTGGTTTTCTTTCCTGAGCAGGAAACTAAAACATTTATTAATGTAATGATTATCAGTACTTTAATTTTCATCTTTCAAAAAACAACCTTTCTCCACGGAAACTTTCGTTAAAATTTCCGTTTTCAAACACAAGATTTCCATTTACAAAAGTGTGCGTAACAGCCGATTGTAATTGAGTTCCCTCGAGGGGTGACCATCCGCATTTATAGAACACATTTGATTTTTCAACCATGATTGGACGATTCGGATCAATCAGAACCAGGTCAGCTGCATAGCCTTCGCGCAAGAAACCACGTTTTTCGATCTGGAAAAGTATGGCAGGATTATGACATAATTTTGTCACCACATCTTCCACTGTGATTTTTCCCTGATGGTAAAATTCAAGCATACCAACCAGCAGATGCTGCACCATCGGACCACCTGAGGGGCTCTGGTAAAATGATCGTGATTTTTCTTCCAATGTATGGGGAGCATGATCGGTAGCTACTACGTCGAGGCGACCATCTAGCAATGCTTCCCACAATGCAGCACGGTCTGCAGCTGATTTAATGGCAGGATTCCATTTGATAAAATTACCTTTTGTAGTATAATCTGCGTCAGAAAACCAAAGGTGATGCAAACAAACTTCAGCTGTTATCTTCTTGTCAGACAGCGGAATATCATTTCTGAATAGCGACATTTCCCGTGCCGTGGATAAATGAAGAATATGCAGTTTTGAGCCATACTTTGTCGCCAGTTCGATTGCCTGTGATGAAGAGCGGTAACAAGCCTCCGCATCCCTTATAAGTGGATGGATTTCTGCAGGTGCATCATCAGGATATAGTGCCTTAAAACGCGCGAAATTCTGCTGAATGGTGGGTTCATGTTCGCAATGAACAGCAATCAGGCAAGGAGATTCAGAAAAAATTCCTTTTAATGCATCCGGATTATCCACGAGCATATTCCCTGTGCTGGCGCCCATGAATACTTTTACACCGCAAACACGACTTGGGTCCGTTTTTCTAATTTCATCGAGGTTTGTATTGGAAGCTCCCATATAAAATGAGTAGTTCGCGAATGATCTTTGCGATGCAAGGTCATATTTTTCCTGAAGCAACTCTTGTGTAAGCGTGTTCGGTACAGTATTAGGCATCTCCATAAAGGAAGTAATTCCTCCGGCAACTGCTGCACGGCTTTCGGTGTAAATCTCTCCTTTATGGGATAATCCGGGTTCACGGAAGTGAACCTGATCGTCAATAACACCGGGAATTAACAATTTTCCCTTTGCATCAATAATTTCTATATCAGGTTCTGTTTGTTTATTATCTCCCAACGGGATGATTCGCTGAATCAATCCTTTACCGATCAGAACATCAGCAAAATATCGTTTGCCTTCATTGACGATTTCGGCACCCTGAATCAAATATGATTTCGACATGGTTGAAAATTTAATGAACGATAAAATAATTGAACGATAAATAAAATCCTTTCAGGACATCCTTTACGCCCGAACCGGTTTAATTCTGCCAAGCACTCCCCGCCAACGCAATGAGATGACTCCAAATACCGCTTCCTTAAAAATTCCTTTGTTCATTTTTGAAGTACCCTCAGTGCGATCAGTAAAGATAATTGGCACTTCTTTAAGTATAAATCCCAGCTTCCAGGCTGTATATTTCATCTCGATCTGGAATGCATATCCCACAAATTTAACACGTTGCATATCAATTGTTTCCAGAACTTTCCGTCGATAACATACAAATCCGGCTGTAGTATCTCTCACCTTCATTCGGGTTACAAATCTGACATAAGCAGAGGCATAATAGGACATGAGTACTCGTCCCATGGGCCAGTTGACCACATTCACACCAGTAATATACCGACTACCTACCACAAGGTCAGCACCTTTTACAGCAGCATCATATAGTTTGACCAAATCAGATGGATTATGTGAAAAATCGGCATCCATTTCGAAAATAAACTCATACGAATGTTTCAATGCCCATTTAAAACCATGAATATAGGCTGTTCCAAGGCCAAGTTTTCCTTTTCGTTCTTCGATAAATAATCGCTCAGGAAACTTTTTCATGAGGGATTTTACAATATCGGCGGTTCCGTCGGGACTGTTATCTTCAATGATCAATACATCGAATTGTTTATTGAGATTCATCACCACATGGATGATATTCTCAATATTTTCCTTTTCATTGTAAGTTGGTATGATCACAAGGCTGTCCCACATACAGGCGATATTATGAATTTAAACAATAATGAACTGCAAAAATACTATTTATCAGTGAAAAGAGGGGCTTTTAACGAAGATTAACCTTCTTCCGAAATCACAGGAAGCCATTCTGGATTTAATAAAATCGAATTGTAGAAACACAGGATATTCTATAGATAGAAGTATTTGATAAAAAAAAACAGCGGAAGCAAGTGCTCCCGCTGTTTTTAAAAGTATAGAAATACTTTAATTACTTGTAAATAAACGAATTACTTAACAATAATCTTTGAATTCCATTGAAGTCTTGAAGTACTTAAACGAACGAAATACAATCCGTCCAGCTGAGCAGGCAACTGAATATTCAGTTTTCCTTCAGCTTCATTCAACCTCACTTCTTGTCCGTATACTTCTTTACCAGTATTGTCAATTACTTGTAGGAATCCGGTCTCATTTCCGAAAGGAGCAAAATAATCAATTGAAAGTACATCATTAACAACCGGGTTTGGTACAACTACCAATCGGTACATTTTTAGAATATCCTTCACATCACTGTATCCAACTTCAATTGTAACTGTCGTTGTTGAATTTAGATCAGGTGAAGCCAGATATGCGATTTTGTATGTAAATGAGTCGCTACCAACATAACCGTCAGTTGCATCATAAGTGATTACATTAGGATTGCTGAACGGAATGAAAGCCGAACCATGAGATGGCTGGGTAAGAATTTCCAGTGAAACAGGTGCTTCTTTGATATCATTGGCAAGTACCTCAAAAGTAATATTCTGATCTGAATGTGTCTGTCCGTTATCGGCAACTGCGGTTGGAGGACCAGTTAATTCAAACAATACCCCGTCATTCTCAACAAAACGTTTTACAAAATTCTGATAATAAATATTTGCAAGGGTAGCATCATGAACAATTAAGGTATTCTCATCATTTTCATTATCTGCGGATGCGCTCCAGTTGTGTGAACCAGTAAATACAATGGGATCAGACGCAGGTGCGCCCTGATCGACAATCATATATTTATGATGCATGATTCCGTTCATTACGTCATCAAATGTGAAATGCGTACCCAGAGAGTTTGTAAGAGCAGTATTCACATTTCCATCATTTTGACCTGCGCTGTTGGTAAGCACATTCACAGCAACACCAGCAGTTTTACGGGCAACGATAGCATCAGACATTACTGTTCTGGTAATCAACATTGTTGCTATACTCAGATCGGTATTGGCTGTATTAATTGTCTCAACGATACGTGCATTAACACCATCTGTCGGGCTAAAAAATGACTGTACAAGTTTCCCGTTAATCCGGTAAACATGAGGTGTGTTGTTACGTTTGTTCGAACCAAATGCCGATAATGCAGAATTCGGTGATGCGTCATGTGAACCCCACATCTCATCGAATTCAATCTTATAACCACGGGCAAGACTCTGATCCTGAATAATAATAACATTATTTGGATCAGTATTTATCTGTCCATCCGTTAAATTGGTTGAACCTGTCCATACAAGAGGGTCATTTTGATTTGCTGATTCAGTATCGAATAAAATGAATTTATTATGCATGATTCCTTTGTGATCAGCTGGTCCGATAAGAACATGAACACTGGATCCGGCAAGTTCATCCATTCCCAGATTTGCAGCAGTTCCGTCTCCAATTACACGTACAACAAGGCCTCTGTTAGCAGCAGCTTTCAAAGCATCACTAACATTGCTTATTCCGGCATTGTTGAAATTGTACATAGTAAGATCGATCGAATATTTTGCTCTCTGGATATATTTAATCAGAGTATCATCCACAGTCTGAGGAAGATAAATTGCATCTACACCATTGGAATAGTCGGTGTCAACAGCTGTATTGAAATATACTTTGATATCGCCTGTTGAATTTGAAATTGTGGCAAATGGAGTCACACCTGAAAACGCTGTATCACTGCCACTAACTGAAAATGCCTGAACCCAGTAAATCTGTCCGGCAGATAATCCTGTAAGGAACATTTCATGATCAGTAGATCCACCTTCACCGAGCAGATAATTTGCTGTAACAGTTTCCTCAGTTAAGCCATAAAAAATCTCTGTAGTACCTTCAATATTGGTTGACCAGAAGAAATCAAGGGCGTTCTGTGTGAAATTGGTATTTTCGAGTACGTTTGTGTAATAGATTGAGCTTGTAATTTCAAAATCACTGATTGTGCGGGGAAGTAGCTGATAACCTGCATCCGGATCGGCATAATCAAACTGTGAACAAATAGCTGTTAATCTTACAGGGCTGCTTGGAATAATTTGTCCGACAATATCAGTCTGACTGGTCTTTACATAGATATAACCGGTTTCACCATTTGCAGTGAACTGGTATTTTTTATTTCCTGTAAATACGGTTCCGGCATCAGTGAAAAGCACGTTGTTAACCTGAACAAGCATTGCTTCGTAAGGTTCTGAAATTTGCAATGGAGTAAGCACAATCGGACTTGGTACAGGATTTCCGCTTGAACGAATGGTTACATTCGTTGTTGGGTCAAGCTCAAGTAATTGATTGTAGTTTTTCAATGTACCGGTTATGGTAACTGAGTCGCCCCGCTGAGCTGAACTGGTGATAGATCCGTATGCAGCAATACCAGCTGTATTGTCTTGGAAATATCTGATAATTCCCAATTCCGGGCCATTTGTTACGATACCTTTAACCGTTACAACCGTTCCAACAGGTAAAGCTCTGGCTGCGGAAATGGTTTCCTGTGCGCGTATGATTCCCAGACTTCCCAGAAATATTACGGCTAAAATGATTCCTCTCTTCATATAATCAGTTTTAAATTTGTTTTAAATCAAGCTATTATTATTCAAATGTAATTTTCAATGAGGCTGTGATCTGACGTGGAGCACCCATAAACACTGATGCGGAACGTGCATCAAAGGTGTTAAATGCTCTTTGAATATATGTGTCGTTGTTTTTGGCATCAGATACATATACTTTATCAAGAATGTTCAGAGCATTCAATTTTACAGTGAATCCAAACTTTTCGAGCGTCTTAATTTTAAAGCGGTAACCTGCATGAACGTCAAAAACTGTGTAAGAAGGAATCATCCATGATTCGATAGGATTACCAGTAGCATCGGTACATTGTTCGGGATTGAAATCTGCATAGTAACGATCGAAAAATGTGCCCGATGCTTCTATATACATTCTTTTAATCGGTTCATATCTCAAACTTGCACCCAACTGTGTTTGTGCAGCATCGCCGACATGGATTCCTGTTGCATCAAAACCAAATGTATATGCTGGTTTATTATCGTCAGTATAATACATCTGCAGGTTATTGATTTTTTTATCCCATATCCAGTTACCCAATGAAATCAGACCCTGAAATTCAAGTTTCTTATGAATTTTATAAATGAAATCCAGTTCAACTCCTGTATGCAAGGCATCCATACCAGGGATATCACCATAGGTATCTTTCTCAACCCCGGTTATTGGATCTGTATATTTACCCCTTACCTGATTTGTTGGTTTATTTTGCCAGCTTGTGATATATGTATTCAAGTTAGCTGTAAACTTCTTACTTGCAAAGCTATATCCAAATTCCAAGGCCTTAACGTGCTCATTTTTTGTAATTGAATCAGGAAGGAAATTAGCTGTATACCCTTGAAAATAATATCTGAAATCGCGGGTTTTAGATAAATATCCAAGGTTAAAAAACACATTATTACGCGTGTCAATATTATAATTGGCACCAGTTTTAAAAGTAATTCCTTGTTTAACTTTCCAGGCTGACTCCTTATCTCCGAAGTAGTCAATCTTTTTATAAGCACTGGTGGATGTCGTAACATTGACGAATGTGCTCCATTTTCCGGCTTTATATTCAGCGAGTGCAAATACACCACCCCATCTTACAAGACCATCATCATAATAATAAACTTTATCTCCAACCTTTTTCATTGCCAAAGAACTATCAGCTTCATAATCAAGTCTTTCATCAAACCGATCAATCGCATAATCTCCTCCTAACAAATCATAAACCTGACTATAATGTGCAGCACGATATGAACGTAAATCAACTCCACCTGAAATCGTAAGTGCTTGCGTCACTTTATAATCAAAGTTAGATAGCAATCCATACCAAAAATGGTTGTTGAAATTCTTTACAAGATAGTTGTTTGAGTAATAAAGAGAATTGCTGTATCTAGGGTTGATTGGGTATACGATGCCAAACCCGCTGTTTGTGCCTTTTGTATTCTGGTTGTAAATACTTTGCCAATTAATCTGTCCGATTTCTTCTTCAGAATAAACGCCAGGATTATTTTCATAATCAGCCGGTGTTATGAGGTTTGTATTTTTCAAACTTGTTCTGGGCTGAATCCCTCCCCCTTTTCCAATAGACAAATATAAATTATTAGTTATCAATAATTTATCATTAACATTCCAAATATCACGTAAACTAAACTGCGGTTTGAAATATTCATTCACCATTTCGTTGAGAACAGTCTGGCCGGCATTTGGGTCAATAATTCTGGCTGTATTATCGCTGTTCCACACTTCTGCATCACGTTTGATAAAGCCCCAATGCTGGTTATAGGGAATTCCCTGATTGTTAATTGCCGGAAAGTCTTCAGAAGCTACTCCATGTTCTGATGCATAGGTTGTATCATAATCAGCAATGGATCGCTTATAATTACGTTGTTTATGCGTTTGAGGTGCACCAAATCCTGACAGGCTGGTTATGTGATCTCCCCATGATTTATCAATTTTTGCATATAAAAACCATGCATCAACATCTGTATTGTCGATCCAGCTTTTACCTGTTTTATAGGCTCCAGCTACACTGATTCCCCAGCCATTTTTCAGTTTTCCTGAATTATAACCGATACTGGTATTTGATTTACCGTTTTGATCAATAAACTGTTCAAAACTTAATAGACGTCGTGTTTCCAGTCCTTTAGTGAGGATATTCATTGTCCCTCCAACTGAAGGAAGAGCAAGTCTGGATCCTGCCAAACCACGTTGAACCTGAATACTGCGCGTAACCGCATCAAGTCCGAACCAGTTTGACCAATAAACCCATCCATTTTCCATATCATTGACCGGAATACCATCCAACATTACGGCTACATTTCGCTGACTGAATCCACGAATGGTGATACGTGCATCACCATCACCTCCTCCTTGCATGGTTGCATAAACACCGGGAGTTCTGTTCAACAGCATAGGAATATCCTGTCCGGCAAGTCGCTCTTCAATTTTAGCAGGTAGCAGGGTGGTAAAAGCAACGGGTGTTTCTCTTACGCGGGCGATATCCGCAACAACCTCTATTTCTTCTAAAAATAATTCCGATTTTACCTTAAAAGTGAGTGATATCGGTTTGTTAGCAACCGTAATTTCTTTAAAAACAGTCGTATAGCCTACGAATGAAACCTGAAGCGTATATTTTCCGTTTGCCAGTTCAAGGGCGAAGGCACCATTGATGTCAGTAACCACACCGGTAGTCGTACCTTTCAGCACCACATTGGCTCCGATGATTGTTTCGTTCGTTGCCGAATCTTTTACAACTCCACTCACTTTGTATTTCTGAGCAAATACTGTTCCGGTGAGGAGAAGTAAAATAATGATGGGTAAAAATCTTTTAAACATGCAAAGTGATTTTGAAAGAAACAGATGCCCGGATACGAAATCACGGACATCTGTAACAAAATATCGAAAGTTAAATATTAGCGAATCAACAACTTCTGAATGGAACTCTGTTTCGAGCCAGTGACAGCTTTCACAAGATAGGATCCTTTTGGCAGATTAAATGGCCCAACTTCAAGATTAAACAATCCGTCTCCAAAATTCTGGGCATAGACCTTTTGACCTGCAAGGTTATAAATTTCAACCAGTTCAACTTCCTTTAGTGACGTGATACTGAAACGATCAGTATTTACAGGATTTGGATAAACCTGAATAAAATTCTGATTGTTATTCTCGGAAATAAAGTCAGGACCGGCAACACAGATATGATGGCCAAGTTCAGTCCAGATATCCTGATAAGTATAATATCCGGTTGTATCGATGACAGCAGCCACAGTATCCCATTCAAGTTTAACATTAAACGGATTAGGATTGACAACAACGCCTTTTACTATGTTTGGTTTCCGAATCAAAGAATGATTAGATGTCCAGGACATCCAGAAAGGACCAAAAGTTGAGCCATCTGTGGCATATTTAGGAACGATATAGTTTGTTACTTTTCCGGTAACTATGGTTCCCTGACCATTGTCATAAGTAAGTGTGCTATCCTGAACATAGGACCAACCGGTTTCAGCTGCAATAGCAGCACCTAAACCAATCTGTCCAATGAGATCCACCGAGATTACATTCGACATATCAGCATTCGGGGCTGAGCCATCAGGTGTTTTAACAAGTGCAATCGCGTCATTACCATTCATATAGGTAGGAGCAGGATAAACACCATCTAATTGATTTGCCATTTCCTGTAATTCAGGACTGCATGCTGGTGAAGTTGGAGTTGAGGTTGTTTGTCCGTTAACCAGAATAAATGTCATGTAAGGATCAAGTGTTCCGCTAAGTCTGGTAGATCCACCTTCGGCGAAAGTTGAATTTCCATTGCTAAACCTGAGCACATAATAATAAGTCAGGTCGATGGTTGTGTTTGTTGGATTGTAGATTTCAAGAGCTTTGTTGTTACCACTACCTTCTACATATTCGGAAAAGAACAGATCAGTGGGTGTTTGTGCGCTCACAAATAACGAACCCAATAAACCGATAAATATAAGTAAAACAGATTTCATAGAGTATTTTTTTATTGATAAATTTCACAATTGATTTTAGTTCACGAAATTACAGCCTTTTCTTCAAACAAGCATGAATTGAGCCATAATTTAGCAATTATTTAAATCAATCCTGCTCAACGATATAGATTTATTCGTGTTTTGTCAGGATATCACCAGCTATTTCCTGTTTCGTTAAATTCTTTCATTTTGCGCAGATAATCAAGTGCACTATTTACAGTGGGCACGTCTTTTACCATAAGCATCAGTTTCTCAGTAGTTTCTTTGAGCTTACAGCGATTTTGGTTTGCTTGTGCAAACTTCAAAATCTGCATAAACTGATTGGTTTGAAAATATGCAGATGACTGATCAGCAATGAAATACGCAATTAAACTCTTGTTTCTCAAGACCAATTTTTCAAATCCCAGCTCCCGGGCGATCCAACGTAATCGAATTGTGTTCAAAAGATCGAATGCCTGTTTTGGAACTGGTCCAAAACGGTCTATTAATCTTTCGGTGAAAGCACCCAGATCATTTTCACTTTGAATATTATCCAGTTCCGTATAAAGCCCGATTCGCTCAACCGACGAATCAATATATTCTGACGGCAATAAAACCTCCAGATCTGATTCAATCACACAATCTCTGACAAACTTATCCGGTTTCATTCCCGGGAAAAGGTCACTAAATTCGGTTTCTTTGAGCTCATTGATCGCTTCATCCAGAATTTTATGGAACATTTCGTACCCAATTTCACTGATAAAACCACTTTGTTCACCGCCAAGCAGGTTTCCTGCCCCACGGATATCCAGATCGCGGAGCGAAATATTGAAACCGGAACCCAAATCGGCAAATTCGTTGATTGCCCTCAAACGCTTCTGTGCTTCATTCGGAAGTGTTGCCAATGGTGGTGCAAGGAGATAACAAAATGCTTTTTTGTTGGATCGTCCTACCCTACCGCGCAATTGGTGCAGATCGGCCAGTCCGAAGTTCTGGGCATCGTTGATGATGATGGTATTTGCATTTGAAATATCGAGTCCGGATTCAATGATTGTTGTGGCAAGCAGTACATCGTAATATCCTTCTATAAAATCGAGCATAACTTTTTCGAGATGATGCCCTTCCATTTGTCCGTGTGCAACTCCAATTCTGATTCCCGGAACAAATTTCAGCAGCATTCCCTGCATTTCGATGATGTTCTGAACACGGTTATGCACAAAAAAGACCTGTCCGCCACGGTTGATCTCAAATTGAATCGCTTCGGTGATTGCTTCTCTGTTAAACGAGCGAATCTCGGTTTGAACCGGATAACGGTTGGGCGGAGGCGTATTGATGATGCTCAGGTCACGGGCTCCCATCATTGAGAACTGCAGCGTTCGTGGAATAGGTGTTGCAGTTAGCGTCAAAGTATCGACATTGGCTTTGATCTTTTTCAGTTTCTCTTTGGCGGAAACCCCAAATTTCTGTTCTTCATCGATGATGAGTAATCCAAGATCCTTGAACTCAACATCCTGACTTATAAGGCGATGCGTTCCGATCAAAATGTCAATTTTTCCGGCTTTCAGATCTTTCAGGGTTTCTTTCTGCTGTTTCGCCGATTTGAAACGGTTCATATAATCAACCCGGGCAGGGAATTCTGATAACCTTTCCGAGAATGTTTTAAAATGCTGAAGTGCAAGGATCGTTGTCGGGACAAGCACTGCCACCTGTTTCGAATCATTTACTGCTTTGAAGGCTGCACGAACAGCAATTTCTGTCTTTCCGAATCCGACATCGCCGCAAACAAGCCTGTCCATAGGTGATTCCGATTCCATATCAGCTTTCACATCATTAGTTGCTTTTAACTGATCAGGTGTATCTTCATAAATAAAGGAAGCTTCCAGTTCAGTCTGAAGATAGGTATCGGGCAAAAACCTGAAACCAACACTCGCCTTCCGTTCCGCATATAGTTTAATCAGATCGCGGGCAATATCTTTTACGCGGCTTTTCGCACGGCTTTTGAGCTTATTCCAGGCGTTGCTTCCCAGCTTATTAAGCGTTGGTTCAGCGCCATCTTTTCCCGAATATTTCGAAATCCGGTGCAAGGAATGTATGCTAACATACAGGATATCATCATTTTGATAAATCAAGCGGATGGCTTCCTGCTGTTTACCATTGTTATCGATGATTTCCATGCCGGCAAAACGACCAATTCCATGATCGATATGACTCACAAAATCACCAACCTGCAGATCATTTAACTGTTTGATAGTCAGCGCTTCTTTCGAGGCAAAACTTTCGCGGATATGGTATTTATGGTAGCGCTCAAAAACCTGATGATCTGTATAACAACACAAACGAAGATCATGGTCGATAAAGCCTGATTCGAGGCTATGGATAACAGATTGAAAAGAAATCAGCTCTGTTTCATTCTTATCTGCCTGCAGATCATGCAAAATTTCGGTGATCCGGTTCAATTGTTTTGAACTTTCAGAAAGGAAATAAATCTGAAACCGGTCTTTGGATTTTTGTTTCAGATCATCAAGTAAAAGCTTAAAATTCTTGTTGAAACTGGGTTGTGGTTTGCAGTTAAATTCAGCAGTGAAAGTAGCATTCAGAAAACTGCTTTTACCAAACTCGATGGTTTTCAATTTATTGAGATGCTCAAAAAGGGCTTCTCCCCTACTGAAAAGTTGTCCGGGTTTTTGGCTTTCTTCTTCTAAACCAAGTTTTTCGAATGCTGCTACAGCCCGTTCATATTCTGCATTTACACGATCAGAAAAAAGAGCAGCCTCATCAAGCCAGACGTTCAAATCGTCAGAAAAATAATGAAGCAATGTTTCATGTTCCTCGGTAATAAAGCGGTCTTGAATATTCGGAAGTAACTGTATATGATTAAGTTGACTGATCGAAAGCTGATTCATCGGATCGAATGTCCGGATCGTTTCTACTTCATCACCAAAAAACTCAATCCTGTATGGATGATCGTTCGAAAATGAAAAAACATCCAGAATACCGCCCCTGATCGAAAACTGACCGGGTTCTATTACAAAATCAACTCTTTCAAAATTGTATTCAAGCAGTAAATCGGACACGAAATCAAGTGAAATTTTCTCTGCTGTTTTCAGTTTTATGCTGAATTTCGCCAATTGCCTGCGCGTCACAACTTTCTCGCACAAAGCTTCAGGATATGTAACCACAAGGGTTCTTTTCTGGCTTACGGCAATCCTGCTTAAAACTTCTGTACGCGACAGGATATAGGTATTGTCAGGTTTTTCGGGTTCGTAGGGCCGCTTGTAAGATGCAGGATAAAAGAGCACCCTTTTCTTATTGTAATCTGTTCCCCTCTCAGCGAACATCTCTTCCAGATCATTGTAAAAATAAGCTGCAGCTTCTTTGTTTCTCAAAACAATAAGATGCTGTCCACCAAGCAATTCACTGATAGCCGAAGTAATTACAGCAGTTGCAGAACCAACTGTCCCCTGAATCAAACGATGGCGGTTAGATTCAAGGCCGGGTAATGCACCCAGAACTATAGGACTCTTCTGATAAATTTCGCGAAGCGATAAGGAGTTCAAATCAGCAATTTTGCTGCAAAGTTACTGATTGTACGGGCATTTCGGTAAAAAGCGATCATTGCCTCAAAAAAAAATCAATTTTCATCAAATGGCACAACAATTGTAGATGATTGCTAAAATGAGTAATTTTACAACAGAAAAAAACACCCAAAGGGTATGAAAAAAATTCTTCCAATTCTGATCGCTCTGATGGCAATATTTGTCACGCAATCAGTGGTAGCACAAGATGTTATCTTAAAAAAAGACAGTAATCTTATCAACTGTAAAATCAAAGAAGTTGGCCTTGATGAGATCAAGTACAGTTTGCCGGATTACCCGGCAGATCTGATTTTTTCGATTGACAAGGACAATATCACGAAAATCATTTTCGAAGGAGGAAAAGAAATGACCTTCCAAAAAGAAATGACAAATCCCGAAAATTATAAGGAGAATAAGAAAAATGCATTGAAAATCAACTTCTTATCTCCATTGATGGGAAGTACAAGTTTCAGTTATGAACGAAGCCTGAAACCCGGGAGAAGTATGGAAGGAACCATTGGAATTATAGGCCTTGGCTTGGATCCGAATGGTGAAAACCCTGGCGGAGCATTTGTGAAATTTGGATATAAGTTCATTAAAGATCCTGATTTCTACCTACGAGGCATGCGTTATGCTCACATTTTAAAAGGCGGATATTTGAAACCAGAAATTAGCTTGGCATTTTTTGGCCATGACGCTTATGACTATTACGTTGATTACTACCCTTATACCAATTACAATAGTCGCGAAAACGTTGTTACAGGAACAATACAACTCGTTATGGGTAAACAATGGGTTTTCGATAATGCATTCCTGATTGATATGTATTCAGGAGTAGGCTATGGATTTACCACAGATGATTATGGTGGATTTAGTTATGGTTATGTAATTGGTGACAATAGCTTCCCAATATCTTTCTCAGCTGGTCTGAAAATCGGATTCCTGTTCAAGTAAAATTTAATGAGTCCGGAATTTAGTCTTCGATAAGTTTGGCAAATTCCGGACTAAATTCACGCATCATTTCTTCTGCCTTTTCAACCATGGCTTTTGAACCTATGAACAAAGGTACACGCTGGTGAATGTGATGGGGCTGAATATCCAGAATTCTTTTATAACCATCAGATGCTTTTCCGCCGGCTTGTTCAGCCAGAAAAGCAACCGGAATACATTCATACATCAAACGAAGCTTTCCGTTTGGATTGGTAAAAGTACCCGGATAAATATAAATACCGCCACGCAGTAAATTCCGGTGAAAATCCGAAACCAACGAACCGATGTACCTTGTTGTATATGGTCTGTTTGTTACCTTATCGTCTTCCTGACAGTATTTGATATATCTCTTAACGCCTTCAGCGAAATAGATATAATTGGCTTCGTTAATCGAGTATATATTTCCGTACTCACCTATTTTAATGTTTTCATGCGATAAAATAAACAGTCCGCATGTCGGATCATACGTAAATCCATTTACACCATGACCGGTCGTATAAACCAACATCGTTGATGAACCATAAATAACATAACCACCACAAACGAGTTCCGTACCTGCCTGAAGGACATCCTCTGTTGTAATTACTTTTCCCATTGATTTTCGCCGGTAAATGGCAAATATTGTACCGATTGGAACATTAACCTCAATATTCGAAGAACCATCCAATGGATCAATGGCCACAATATATTTGGCATTTTCGGTTGTTTTCTCGTCAAAAATCACAACATCTTCGTTTTCTTCCGAAATGATGGCTGCACATTGCTTTCCGTTGCGCAATGCCTTGATAAATTCATTGTTCGCAAGAACATCGAGTTTTTTCTGACTTTCACCCTGCACATTCACGGTTCCTTCTGAACCGAGTATACCTGATAAACCTGCACGGTTTACATCACGATTGACAATCTTGGCAGCAATACCAATATCATTCAATAATCTTGAAAATTCCCCTGTAGCATAACCTACATGCTGTTCCTGTTGTTCCCAGATAAATTCGACCAATGTTTTCATAGCAAAAAATTAAACGATGAATGTGGCTTTTGAAAAGAAAAAAGCCACCATAGGCAAATGTATTAAATTTGCCAATCAATTCGAAGCACAATCAAAGACAAATGATGAAAGTTTTTAAATTCGGGGGAGCATCAGTGAAAGACGCCTCTTCTATCCGAAATATGAGTTCTATTCTTCAGTTATTCACCGATGAAAAGTTGCTTGTAGTAGTTTCAGCCATGGGAAAAACAACCAATCTGCTTGAAAAACTACTTGCGTCTTCCAGAAATAAGGATGGTGATTTTGATCAATTATTTTCGCAACTTACTGAATTTCATATAGATATTAGCAAAGAACTATTTGAAAATCCTGATAATTCTATTTATCAGCGTCTTCAGACAACATTTGACGAAGTCAGAGTAAAATTACTTGATATTAAAACCTTCGAATCCTTTGATTATCATTATGATGCATGCATCAGCTATGGCGAATTATTATCGACCTACATTCTGGATGCTTATCTTCATTCAGTTAATCTGAAATTCAAACTAATCGACAGCCGTGATTTTATACTTACTGATGAGCAATTCAGAAATGCCAATGTTGACTGGCAGAAGACCGAAGCAAACATTCTTAAACTGACAACAGAGAATTATAATTATCTTACTCAGGGATTTATAGGCAGAAGCCATTCAGGACACTCAACGACGCTTGGGCGTGAAGGATCTGATTATTCGGCAGCCATTTATGCTGCCTGTCTGAATGCTTCGGAGGTTACGATCTGGAAGGATGTTCCCGGACTTTTAAACGCTGATCCGAAACGATTTGATGAAACGGTAAAACTGGAGGAAATTTCTTACAATGAGGCGATCGAACTTGCTTTTTACGGAGCAACCATTATTCACCCAAAGACTATTAAACCGCTTCAGAATAAGAATATTCCACTGAATGTGAAGTCATTCCTTCATCCGGATTTGCCTCCATCGGTAATTACTGCAAAAACAGAAGCTGATCATATTGTACCTTCCTATATTCTCAAGGAAAACCAGATGCTGGTCAGCATCAGTCCGCGTGATTTTTCCTTCATGAATGAAACAAACCTTTACAGGATTTTCGGGGTGTTGAGTGATATCCGGATGCCGGTGAATGTTATGCAAACTTCAGCAATCAGCTTGTCATTATGTACTGATTTTCAAGAAGATAAATTAGATAAACTCATCGAAAATCTAAGAAACGATTTTACGGTTCGCTACAATCGTGATCTGACTTTGCTAACGATCAGGCATTACAATCAGGGTCCTTTGCCTGATTTTGTCACTTCACGATCTGTTCTCCTCGAACAACGAAGCCGGGTAACGCTTCAATTGGTTTTAAAATAAAAAAGAGGCTGTCTCATTGAAAGACAGCCTCTTTTGTAATAAATCATTTGATTCTTAATGAACCAGAACCCGGGTAGTTTTATCTAAGTTTTCACCAGTCAAACGGATAATATAATATCCAGAACTTAGTTTAACATTGAAGTCTTTGCTTGTACCAGCTACTTTGGAAGTCATCAAACTTTGTCCGGCTGCATTCATCAGGCTCATTTCTACATTTTTGAGTTCAACTTCTGAGCGAATCTGAATCTTACCATCAACATATGTAACACGTACGCGTCGTTCAGGACTATCAGCTACTCCGACCATTCCCCAGTCTTCAACAGTTACATCATCGATAAACTGACCCATTCCGACTGCTGAATTGGCGTGCCAGGAGAAGAAAATATGTCCGTCGTATCCAGGAACGATAATATGCTCCTTTTGAATCCAGTTGGTGCTTGCATTAGCAGGATCAGCAAAAATGAGGTTTGTCATGTGTTCTGAATCAGCTGCTGTACCCCACAATACTTCCATTGATTCCGGCGTAGTAGGCATAAATCCGTGATACGCATAAGAAAGGAGATATTCATTTCCGTTTTCAACCACAAAAGGAGGTGAAATGAGGTAATTATCCATTGGAGCAGATGTGCCATTGGCTGTATAACAAGCAAATGCATTCGATCCGGATTGACCAATCAAATTGGTTGTAGTCCATGAGAAAGAACTATTGTTGATAGCACCCCAGTATTGAGCCATAGCTGGAATAACTGCATCTTCAACATCCTGAACATAAGGATACTGATCAACAGCCGGCATGGTTGTAAAACTGTAAATAGTGTTACAGGCATCATTTACTCCTGAACTGTTGCGTGGATGAATCACCAGATAATAGGTAGTGAGTGGTTCCATATTGTATGTGAAGAAGTTGTTGGCAACTGATTCACCATTCATAATATTGGTTGGTACACTAGTTCCGTTTCCATCAGTTCCAAAATACACATCATAGGTACTTGCAAATGAAGCAGCTTCCCAGGTAATCTGGTGATACAGATATGCATCTGTTCCACCATCAACCGGACTTGTTATTCCGCTTGTGCATTCAGGAACACCTGAAAATTCGTCCAATCCACTGAGAATAATGGAGAAAACCTGATTAGCAGTAAGTGTACCTTCATGATTCACAGTGATTGTATATGTCCCGGCTGTTGGATTGGCGATATAAACTTTTTCAACATTATCAACATAGTTTTTCGAATCGGTTGTTGCAGCACTTGCCGGACTTTCCGGATTCAATTTATATGGATAATAAACATTGCCCTGTTCGTCTTCAATTTTCAAATCCAGATCATGTTTCAAAAGAGGAGTTCTTGGATTTAATGAAGCAGCAGGAATTGCGCCATGAGGATCTGACCAGCAGATTGTAACCCACAAAGGTGTTGTACCTGAGGCCATTATCTGGCGTGTGTAGGTGCCACCATTCTGTAAAGTAAGTTCATCGATTGAATTCTGCATTACGTCGTCTTCAGCAATAATGTTTCCGGCGCGTTCTGCATTCATCAGTCCCCATCCAAACTTATAATCTGGTCCAACATTTGAACCGCATTCGTCAGCAGTGTGAATAATCAAACCTTTTAAGGTAGATGCACGCATAGGTGTTCCAGCATGAGTTTGCTGATAAAGCTGCTGTAATAAAGCGGCTGTTCCTACAACATTTGGGCTTGACATACTAGTACCCGACATTGTTTCATAAGCTGTATTTGATCCTGAAGAAGATGAATATAAATTCACTCCTTTTCCAACGATATCCGGTTTGATACGACCATCATCAGCAGGTCCCCAGCAACTGAATGAACTCATACTAACACTTGATGGTCCTGTATAATTCAATACTTCATAAACAGCACCAACGGTGAGAATATTTTTTGAAATACCTGATCCTGCAATACAGTCATAACCGTCAGTACCACCATCTTTTTCAGGATTTCCACCTTGACCGGCATTTCCTGGTCCTTCGCCACGATCATTTCCTGCTGATTTGCAAATCAGGAAATTAGGTGCATTGTTGGCAATCATATCCCAGGTACGGGCTTGTGAGTTATAGAATCCAAACAGATAATCTTCTATAGGCGAAATGGCTTCATTACCATGCCAAACCCAAGATCCGGTTCCCATATCCCATCCCTGGATATAACCCCATGAATGGTTTGAAACTTCCATACCTGCTGAAGCAGCAGTGCCCATTTCGCTTTCCACACTTGTCCAGTCATAGGTCTTCAGTTGACCTTTGTAGGCCATTCCTTTTGCACCTGCATTCACACCACCAGCGATAATTGTACCGGCTACGTGGGTTGAGTGAGCAGAAAGTGATGAAGCATTATCGGACAGAATAATACGTGAGGTACCTGTATTATTAAATTCCTGGTGGGTGCTTCTGACTTTGCCACCATCCCAGATTCCAACTTTGCTATAACCTTCACCATCAATAACCACACCTACACTTCCACCATCCCAAAGCTGAAAAGCACGTGTTGTAATAGCTGCGCCATCGTTGAATGTTTTGAAATAAACGGGTTTATTATCCACAACGTCAACAAGCTGAATAATTGTTCCGTCAGCTAATTCTGTAACAATAGGAATATTATGCTCGGTGGCATATTGCTCGGCACGGACTTTCATCTGTAACCATTCCGCGTCTTGTTCACGGACAATTTTTTCTAACGCTTTGACATCAGTTGTTTGCGCAAATGTAATTGCAGAAACAACCAGCAAGCATAAAATCAGTAAGGATTTTGTAAATGCAGGTTTCATAGTATTAAGCTTATATATGATTAATCCGGGCAAAAATAGTATAAAATTGATAAGACTTAACAGAATAGAATGAATAGTTTGTCGCTCAATTAACCTTGATTTTTATGAATTGATTTTCAAGTATTTAATAAATTATTTTCGCAAAGCAAAAATTAAGAATTCAGAAACTCGTGGTTGGCCGGAAACTTTTACTTTTGTGCCAAATTTTAAAACACATGCAATCTTCTATAGTTATTCTTTGTGGTGGCGGTCCGGCACCAGGTATCAATACGGTAGTCAGCACAGTTGCCAAGGTTTTTTTAAAGTCAGGATTTCGCGTAATCGGACTACATGGCGGATATAAGAGCCTTTTCTCGGACAAACCTGAAATGATCGATTTTGATTTTGCTTTTGCTGATGATATTCAAAAACAAGGTGGTTCAGCTATCCAGATGAGCCGTTATAAACCAAAAGACGCTGAATTCAATACACGTTTTTTTGTTCAGTATAATGTGAAGTTGTTGGTTACAATTGGCGGTGATGACACAGCCTCAACAGCCAACCGGATATCCACATTCTTATCGCAGAATGATATTAAAATCCAGAACATACACGTTCCGAAAACAATCGATAATGACCTTCCTTTGCCCGAAGGATCACCAACTTTTGGTTACTATTCTGCCAAAGACGAAGGAGTACGAATCGCTCAGACTGTTTACGAAGATGCCCGTACCAGTGGAAACTGGTTTGTTGTTTCGGCCATGGGACGTGAAGCAGGTCACCTTGCATTTGGTATCGGTGCTGCATGCCATTATCCGATGATCATCATTCCTGAGATGTTTAACAAAACCCCGGTCACTTTCGACCGTATCACACGATTGATCATCTCTTCGATGGTGAAACGGAAACTTCTCGGAATTAAATTCGGAGCTGTAGTAGTGAGTGAAGGTGTTTTCCATTTCATGACAGACGACGAAATTATTTCATCAGGTGTGAACTTTACCTTTGACGATCATGGTCATCCTGAATTAGGAAATGTTAGTAAAGCACACATTTACAATATGTTGCTCCAGCATAAACTGAAAGAACTGAATCTGAATATCAAAAGCCGTCCGGTCGAACTTGGATACGAACTGCGTTGCGTAAGACCTGTTGCCTTTGATTTGATGTATTGCGGATTATTGGGCTATGGAGTGAAAGAGTTATTTGACCAGGGCATCACCGGAGCGATGGTAACATCCGATCCAGCAGGTAAATGCAGTCCGCTGTACCTCAAAGATGTGGCTGACAGCAATGGTAAAGTAAGACCGAGACTGGTAGACATGGATGGAGAAAAAGTTAAGATGGTATTTAACAATGGTTTACAATATCTTACGGAAGAAGATTACGAAGATGCCAGAAAGTACCTTCCCAATCCGGAAGAATACGATTTCAACAAGATTCTGAACTGGTAATCAGTCGAATAAAAATGATTTAATCTGTCCGGCTTTGAAAAAAGACCGGACGGATTTTTTATGACGTTATTTCCCTGATTTTCTGAACCAGAACTTCAGCCATTTTCCTGTTCGACTCATGTGTCCATCCGGCGATATGCGGGCTCAGTATCACGTTTTTCATCGAAATGAGTTTTCTGAAAGCCTCAGGTAATTGATCTGACTGAATTGCTTCGAACGAAAACTTCTCATATTCAAGCACATCCAGACAGGCACCTCTGACCTTACCAGATTCCAGTGCTTCAACCAGATCAGAAGTACGGACAACTTTTCCACGGGAAGTGTTGATCAGGAAAAATGGTTTTTGAAACTTTTCGATGTAACTTTTATCGAATAAATAAGAAGTGTCGTCGGCTAAAGGAACGTGAAAACTTAGGATATCAGCCTTTTCGAACACTTCATCCATTTGAACTTCCCTGACGAAATCGGTTCCAAAACCCGTTTTATATTTATCGTAAGCAATAATATCAGCGCCAAAACCCGACAATTTTCGGGCAAAAGAACTTCCAGTATTTCCAAAACCAATGATTGCTACCGTTTTGCCCATGATTTCGAGACCACGGTTGCCTTCACGAATCCAAATACCATTTCTAACTTCTGTATCAACCCTGATAAGGTGATTCAAAAGGGCCAACAGCATTCCAATAGCTTGTTCGGCCACTGCATCCCGATTGCCTTCCGGCGCGTTCAGACAGACGATTCCCAGCTTTTCAGCCAGTGGAACATCAATATTTTCCATTCCTGCACCAACACGTGCTATAAACTTTAGCTTGTGCGACTTAGGCAGGATATTCTCGTCCAGCGGAATCTTGCTTCGAATGATAAATCCAACATATTCACATGCAATTCGGATGAGTTCATCCTTATTTGCATCAGGAAAATGATCACATTGAAAACCCATCTTTTCGAGTTCTTCGCGAAGCAAAGGATGAGCAGTATCAATAAACAAGATTTTACCCCTGATCATAGCTAATTTTTGCCCGAAACTACATCATTTTTCAGGAACAATGCATGAAGCAAACGGTTAAATTCCCTTGCAGCGTCATTTACGAGTGCTTCTTCGGACGGAAACGGCACTTCAACTTGCTTCATAAGTGCAATATTTTCAGCAGATAAGGCTCTTATATCGCCATTCACATTTGCATATGCATTTTTGAATTCCGACATCGCTTCAACCGGATTAACCAATGTTGCCGAAAAACCCCTGATCCGAATAATTTCAACACTGGCCTTGATTTCACAGTTTCGAGTCCGGATCACCTCATTTATTCTAGCTTCAATCAAGGCCTCTTTGGAAATTGTTGCTGAAATACTATCTGGTAAAAATGGAACAACGACTGAGCCGCCCTCTTTCAGGATTGCTTTCTCTGAATAGGAACGCTTTTCAATCTTCTCGGCTGAAACCTTCACCGATTCGAGAATTACAATAATCTGTAGGTCATTTTGAGAACTTCCATCAGATTTCTTCCCCGAAATCGGATCCACAATAAATCTCGAATCATTCATTGTTACTAACTGACTCAGCCAGGGCGGTGTAAAATCGATACCTGTACGGTTGATAATATGCACCGATGCCTCTTTTATCCCGGAAAACAGCGCTTCTCTCATAAGTGATTCTGTTTCAACTGATTCAGGATCTATTCGTTTGAGTTGTAACAGTATTTTATAAGCTTCCCGGCTTGCACTATCATTTCCTGCAGAAAGAAGTTCATTGGCTTTGGCATGAACATACCGCTTTGCCTTAAGTCTGGCTCCAGCGAGAACTTGCTGAAAATCAATTTCTTTGAACTGGATCATTTTTTTCACTGAATCAGGTAACTGAGATGCTATTTCATAACGTTTGCTCATATCACCATACCGACTGGCTATTTCAATCCATATATCCGGTGATCCACTCAGTTTCAGTTGTTGAATACGGTCATGATCTGCCTGATTTGCTGCATTATACAATTCGGAAAACTGCTTTATGTGTTCAGGGTTTGGGTTTGGTTTTGAGATTTTAGAAACAAGTCGCAGACTGGCATCGTCATACTCTTTATTTCGTATTAAACTTTCCGTTGTTGTGCAGGAAGAAAGTTGTATCAGATAGATACCTGCAACAAAAAGCAGGAAAATGAATCGTTTCATGGTTTGATCTCCTAAAATTAAACACATAAAAACTAACAAATTTTGAACCAATCTATTCATCAAACCTACTATTGTACTATTTTCGTTATCTGATTCATCATGAACAGAAGCATTAGTTGATTATTTTAGAAAAGAATCTTGAGAATGCGGACAATATTATCACCTGAAATTCAATTTTAATAACATGTTAATCTGATTGTTATCAGATTCTAGTTTATATGTTTGAAGTAAAGGTGCTAAGGAAATTGAGTTTGAGTAAATCATTAAAAATCTAAAAACGATTCATTATGAAAGGTATTATTCTTGCAGGTGGAGCCGGAACACGCTTACATCCTTTAACGTTGGCAGTAAGTAAACAGTTAATGCCGATTTACGACAAACCGATGATTTATTATCCCTTGTCAATTCTTCTGATGGCCGGAATCAAGGAAGTTTTGATTATTTCCACTCCGGTGGATCTTCCACATTTTAAGCGTTTGCTGGGAGATGGTGTATCACTGGGATGCAAATTTTCGTACGCCGAACAGGCGATTCCAAACGGACTTGCCCAGGCTTTTGTTATTGGAGAATCCTTTATCGGAGACGATAAAGTAGCATTGGTTCTTGGAGATAATATTTTCTATGGAAATCGTTTACAGGAATTGCTTATCGAAAACAGCGATCCGGAAGGTGGCGTTGTTTTTGCATACCATGTTGCTGATCCTGAACGTTATGGTGTTGTTGAATTCGATGAAAATCAGAAAGCAATTACAATCGAAGAAAAACCAAAACAGCCGAAATCGAACTATGCAGTTCCGGGATTGTATTTCTATGATAACTCTGTTATCGAAGTTGCAAAGAACATAAAACCCAGTCCAAGAGGTGAATACGAAATCACAGATGTTAACCGATATTACCTCGAACATGGTAAATTGAAAGTGGGTGTTCTGGGTCGTGGTACAGCATGGCTGGATACCGGAACATTTACTTCCCTTCTTCAGGCATCTCAGTTTGTCGAAGTAATCGAAAACCGTCAGGGTTTAAAAATTGGTTGCATCGAAGAAATTGCGTATAAAAAAGGTTTTATTAACGCCGAACAGCTGAAAGCACTGGCCGAACCCCTTTTAAAAAGTGGATATGGTCAATATCTCATCAATCTGATTAAATAAAAAAGCATGCACTCTATCAAGGACTTACAGTCCATTATTAGTCAACATATTGATAAACAAGAATTTATAAAACATCCTCCGGAACTTTACGAACCCATTCATTACACAATGAGTCAGGGTGGTAAAAGACTGCGCCCGGTTCTCACGCTCATGGCATGTGAACTTTTTGGAGGAAATATTGAGAAAGCTTTGTATCCGGCTCTTGCAATTGAAGTTTTTCACAATTTCACATTGGTTCATGACGATATCATGGACAATGCACCGCTTCGCCGGGGAAAGGAAACTGTTTACCGCAAATGGAACCAGAACATCGCTATTCTTTCCGGGGATACTATGTTTGCCCTAGCTTATCAGTATGCACTGAAAACCGATGTCGGCTTTGTTCCTAAAATTCTGGAAGTTTTCAACAAAGCAGCAATAGAAGTATGTGAAGGTCAGCAACTTGATATGAATTTCGAATCGATTCAGGAAGTAAGTATTTCTGAATATCTCGAAATGATCAGATTAAAAACAGCCGTTCTCATTGATGTAAGTCTTCAAATAGGAGCCATCATCGGAGAAGCCGATCCGGAAGATATTCAGGCAATCAGTGAGTTCGGTTTAAATCTTGGAATCGCCTTCCAATTAAAGGATGATTTTCTGGACGTTTATGGTGAGGAAGAAAGTTTTGGAAAACAGAATGGCGGAGATATCGTTTCATGTAAAAAAACATTTCTTTATCTGAAAGCCCTTGAATTATGTGATCAAGAACAAAGAAATAAATTACAGACTTTGTATCTGAATCCTGATATAGATCCAGTCAAAAAATTCACTGAAGTAAAATCAATTTTCGACGCTATTCAAATTGATACTGTTGTGGACGAAGTAATGACTGCATATTATAAAAAAGCGATGGAATGTCTGGATAAAATCAAGGTTAATACCGATCGGAAACAGATTTTGCGCGGACTGGCAGAACAGATGTACGGCCGAAATTACTGAGATTGCTGAAATTCTTCTTCAACTCTTTCTTTTTCAATCTGTTTCTCTTCCCAAATTTCCATTAAACGGGACAATTCCTTTTTGTGAGCAGCATATTGCACAAGCCAGGTCTGATCGATTGCAATATGAGAAAATGCTGATGGGTCGGCAAGAACAGCGTCTAATCCGGCAATCAATGCTTCAGATTCACCAATTTTTTGTTCTGTAGCTTCGATTTCACGGCTTATTTTACGCAAATCACGGTCAAAACTTTTCCTGCGTTCCCGGTTCAGTTTGTTAGATGA
>CAZVKW010000027.1:0-1529 GCA_964627945.1 uncultured Lentimicrobiaceae bacterium | reverse complement strand
GTCGGCTCGTCGAGAATAAGCAGATTGGAAGGAAACAAGAGCATTTTTGCAAGAGAAAGCCTTGCTTTTTCACCTCCTGAAAGCACTTTCACCTTTTTATCAATAGTATCACCACTAAAAAGAAATGATCCGAGCATTGCTTTCAATTTCGTACGAACATCCCCAACTGCGACTTCGTCCAAAGTTTCAAAGACTGTTTTATCAGGATCGAGCATATCATGCTGATTTTGTGCATAATAACCCAATTGAACCTGATGTCCCAACCGTAATTCACCTTCGTATTCCAAAACTCCGGCAAGTATTTTAGCCAGTGTTGATTTTCCTTCCCCATTTCGGCCAACAAAGGCAATCCGATCATTGCGAACAACCAGTAAATCAATTTCTTCGAGTACTTTCAAAGATCCGTATGATTTTGTCAGACCTTTCAATTCTGCAGTGATTTTTCCGGAATGAGGTGCTTTTGGAAATCTGAAATGAATAGAGGAAGCATCCATATCGTCCACTTCAATCTGATCCATTTTCTCGAGTAATTTTACCCTCGATTGTACTTGTTTCGATTTTGTGGATTTATACCTGAATCGTTCAATAAACCGCTCAATTTCCTTTATTTCACGTTGTTGATTGTTGAATGCTGCTGTTTGAGATTCAATACGTTCTTCACGCATCCTGACATATTCAGAATATGAACCTTTATAATCATAGATTCTCGAGAAACTGATTTCGATGGTCCGTTTGGTCACATTATCCAGAAATGCACGGTCGTGTGATACCATCATTACAGCACCATAATAGTTTTGCAGATAACCCTCGAGCCATTGAATAGCTTCAATATCAAGATGATTGGTAGGTTCGTCGAGAATAAGCAAGGAAGGCCGTTTCAGAAGAATTTTCGCCAGTTCAACACGCATTTGCCATCCATTGCTGAATTCGGTCATTTTCCGGCCCATATCATCATGTTCGAAACCCAGACCAACAAGTATCTGCTCAGCTTCGCCTTCCATGGATTTCCCACCCAGCAATGCAATCCGTTCATTTAAAGTTGCGAGTCGATCAATCAGATTATGGTATGATTCAGATTCATAATCCGTTCTTACCGAAATTTCATGATGAAGTTTATCAATCTGTTTATCAAGATTTTGAATCTCCTCAAAAGCTGTTAATGCTTCTTCAAGAATTGAATGTTGCGAGTTCAGTTCCATTTCCTGAGGAAGATAACCGAGAGAGGTATCGTCAGGAACAATTATATCGCCTTTGTGAGGCTGCTGCAGACCACAAATCAAACGAAGGAGCGTTGTTTTGCCTGCACCATTTTTCCCAACCAGACCGATGCGATCTTTCTCGCGAATCAAAAATGATATTCCGGTGAACAAATCTTCACCGGTAAAATGCATCGTAACATTTTGAACTGAAACCATAAAAAAGCTTGATGATCGGCAAAGGTAGTGAATTGACCCGAGATGCCCTGATTAGCCTAAAAACAAAAAGGGAGCCTTTCGGCTCCCTTTTTGTTTGGGTGAAGTCATAATGAC
>CAZVKW010000026.1:0-30251 GCA_964627945.1 uncultured Lentimicrobiaceae bacterium | reverse complement strand
CTACTCCACTCCTCTCACCTTCATCCTGATCACATAGACCGATTTTGAAGCCGTGATGAACAGCAGATTCTGTTTCCTGCCTGCAAAACACACATTGGCTGTCCAGTCCTCAGGTACAGCGATATGCTCAATTTGCTTTCCTGTTGAATCGAATACTGTCACCCCATCACCTGTGAGGTACAGATTACCCTGATTATCAAGCGTCATCCCATCAGAACCTAGATCAGCAAACAATTGTTTATCAGTCAGTTTTCCTTCACTTTGAATTGTATATCGATAGGTTTTATTGGCTTTGATATCAGCCACATACAAAAACTTCCCATCGGGTGTTCCTACAATACCATTGGGTTGCAGCAAATCGTCCGTCAACCGGACAGCCTTATTTGACCCAGCTGGAAGATAATATACCTGTTCACCCGCTATTTCAGGCTTGTCATGATTCCAGTAAGGGCGCAGATAAAAGGGATCAGTGAAATAAATCCCGTTTGAGGCATCCACCCAAAGATCGTTCGGGCCGTTGAAGCGTCTGCCTTCGTAACTGTCAGCCAGCACTTCGATTCTGTAATTTTCTTTAAACCGCCAGAGTTGGTTGTCACCATCGGCACAGCCCAATAAATAGCCATTTTTGTCGAAATGCAAACCGTTTGAGCGTCCGCTTTCGTCCGTGAAAAGTTTCACTCCTTTCCGTTTTGACCAGCTGTAGATGCAATTGTTGGGTTGATCGGTGAAATATACCTCGCCTTTCGCATTCACAGCCGGACCTTCGGTAAACGAAAACTGAGAAGAGATCAACTGTAACTGAGCCCCCTTCTTTACAACCTTACTATCAGGCTGTTGAGCCGAAACCGGAATGAATAAAAAAACCAGAAAAGTAAGCAGAATTGGTTTTATTAATATTTGATAACACATACGAATGGCATTTGATGAATCATTCAAATGTACACAATTTGACGGATTTTATTAAAGTCATTCAATTCGATCTCCTTACATCACAGCTGACCCTTTTCCACCATTTTTTTCATACATTTGTTCCTCAAATTTACACCCCTGATGGAGAATTTTATCGTTTCGGCCAGGAAATACCGTCCGGCGACTTTTGATACGGTTGTCGGGCAATCGGCCATCACCACTACATTGAAGAATGCCATTAAAAACAATATTCTGGCTCAGGCATTTCTGTTCTGCGGTCCGAGAGGTGTAGGCAAAACCACCTGTGCCCGTATCATGGCCAAATCGATCAATTGCATGAATCCGCGTCCCGATGCCGAGGCCTGCGACCAATGTGAATCATGCACTTCATTCAACCGTTCGTCTTCTTTCAATATCCATGAACTCGATGCCGCATCCAATAACTCGGTCGATGATATCCGCAACCTGGTTGATCAGGTGCGCATTCCTCCGCAGGTGGGCAAATACAAGATCTATATCATCGATGAAGTTCATATGTTGTCGGCTGCGGCTTTCAACGCCTTTCTGAAAACACTGGAGGAGCCACCGGCTTATGCCAAATTTATTCTGGCAACAACCGAAAAACACAAGATACTCCCAACAATTCTTTCACGCTGTCAGATATTCGATTTCAAACGCATCACAATAGAGGATATCACTAAACATCTGCAGTTTGTTGCAAAAAAAGAAAACGTTATCGCTGATGAAGAAGCACTGAATATCCTGGCGCAAAAATCAGACGGTGCTTTGCGTGACGCACTTTCACTTTTCGATCAGATGGTGAGTTTTTCAGGAAATACGATCACCTACAAAAACGTTATCGAGAACCTGAATGTGCTTGATTACGATTACTATTTCAAGCTAACCGATCAGCTCCTTCAAGGTGATTCAAGCGCGGTTCTGCTCACACTTAACGAGATTATCGACAACGGATTCGACGGTCAGCATCTGATCACAGGGTTTGGAAATCATTTACGCAGTCTGCTGGTGAGTAAAGATTCAAGCACGCTAAAACTGATGGAAACTGGCGAAAGCCTGCGCAATCGCTATTCCATTCAAGCCCAGCAATGGCCAGCCCTGCTGCTTCTCAAAGCCCTCGACATCAACAATCAGTGCGATCTTAGCTACCGAACAAGTAACAACAAACGTCTCCATCTGGAAATCAGCCTGTTGCAGATCGCAGCTTTGAGCAACCAACAAGCACCAACTCCGACTGAAGCACCGAAAGTGCAGTTTCAGCAGGCTGCACCTCAGGCACAGCCCCCAAAACCTCAGACTCCTGTTCAAGCAGCTCCTCCACAACAAACAAACTATGCTGTTCCTCAGGCCCAGCCAGTAGTTTCGGAACCACGTCCGTTAACAACCGAAGATCCTTCAAAATTCAGACCTAGTCGTACCATTTCGATCAGCGACGCAGGCAAAGTTCCGGTACCCAAAACACCGCAAAACGAAATCGACCTTTCGACCGCCTTTGATGAAGAGGGATTAAAAAAAAAATGGATTGAATTCATCGAATTGAATAGAGCAGAACTTCCCAGCTTTACGAATGCCATTTCACGTTATGATCCTTTGCTTAGTCCTGATTTTGAAATTAGTTTCAAGACTGATAACGCGCTTGTTATAAGCGACAAACAAAACATTAATCTTTTACTGGATTTCCTCAAAACAGGTCTGCAAAACACCCGTATCAAACTTATTCCGGTGCTTATGGAGAAACCCAAGGAATTGGACGCTTATACAGATAAAGAGAAATTTGAAAAGATTGCGGCTTCCCGCCCATTCATTCGCACTTTCAAGGAACAACTTGGTCTTGAGACTGAATTCTGATGTTTTCATAATCATTCCCCTTTTTATTTGATTTTTATTCCCTGATTGCTTGCGCTTGCATGCACATCGTATTAACTTTGGATAAATCAAATACGATGAAAATGAAAAATAAGTACTTTTTACTAATGGTTGTATTGCTTATGACTATTGGTCTGCAAGCTCAAACCTTCAAAAAAATCACAGGAATTCCCAAGTCAGGTATTGAGAATATCCAGACAATTCAGAACCATCAAACCAAATCATTGACTGACATCAATGATGGTTTTGAAAATTATACCGATTTCGGTCTGACTTTTATCCCCTGGACAACAGTAGATGTTGACCTCTCAGAAACATATGGGATCGAAACCTACACCTTCCTGAATATGTATTCTCCGATGGCATTCATGGTTTTTAATCCATCGGCAACAACACCACCAATTACTGACCCTTATATTCAGCCACATTCAGGAAGCAAGTTTGCAGGCTGTTTTGCATCCACAACGCCGCCAAATAATGACTGGCTCATTTCACCTTCAATTACACTAGGAACCAATTCTTCGGTTTCTTTCTGGGTAAAATCATTTACTGACACTTATGGCCTGGAACGCTACAAAGTAGGTGTTTCTACCACGAACACTGATCCTGCAAGTTTTACGATTATCTCTGGATTGAACTATCTCGAAGCACCCGCAGCGGCCTGGCAGCAGAAAACATTCAGCCTTGATGCTTACAACGGACAAACAGTATATATTGGTATTCAATGTGTTTCGAATGACGCATTTCTGTTTATGGTTGACGATTTCATCGCGACAACTACAGTCAGTCAAACCTCTTCGCTGAGTGGTATGGTTACCGACGCATTCACCGGACAAGCGTTGGCCGGAGCAACCGTAACTATCGGATCACTTACCGATATTACAGATGCTGCCGGAAATTATCTGATCGAAAATGTACCAGCCGGTTCACTGAATGCTGGTTTCAGTTCTAATGTAACACAAGGAATTGCTCCTCTCGCAGTCAATTTCTTTGATCAGTCGACCGAGGGAACCAATTCGGTAAATTGCTCAAGAACAGGATATATTACCTATGTAAATAATCAGGTTGTGATTCCGCCGGGAGAAACACTCAATCTGAACATCTCTCTTTCACCCACCCTAACTGATCAGGACATGCGATTTGTATTGAATTGGGGTGAACTTCCATCAGACCTAGATTCACATCTCGATACTCCCAGTATTGAAGGTGCTGTTTATCACGTTTATTACGATGATCAGGGAAATGCCACTGCTGCGCCCTATGCAGCTCTGGATCATGACGTAACAAGTGGATTTGGGCCGGAAACAATGACTATTTATGATATGTATGCCGGCACATACAAATATTATATCTACGATTATTCAGGCAGTTCAACACCATTAACTGCTTCACAGGCAGTTGTTCAGATTTACACCCAGAGCGGTCTGCTACAGACCATTCAGGTACCAACCAGCGGAACAGGAAGGTACTGGTATGTTTGCGATATTAATGGTTCGAACGGTCAGGTGACCATTCGAAATACAGTTCAGGAAACATCTCCCGGAATCGGAAAATCGAATGGACCAGCAAAGAAACCTTCTGAAAATAAATCAATTATATCGTGGCTTTGGAACTTCGGTGACGGAGCAACCAGTACTTCACAGAATCCATCACATACCTATTCATCCGGTGGTAATTATAATGTGAGTTTGACTGTAAACAACGGTACTACTTCAGACACAGAAACCAAAACATCCTATATTTCAGTTACCGGAGGCACAGGTACCGGAGTACTTACAGGGATGGTAACCGATGCTGTTTCTGGAAATCCGGTTGAAGGAGCGTTGGTATCTGTTGCAGGTTTAACGGATCTAACTGATGCAGGTGGAAATTATACGATTAACAACATTCCTTCGGGTGCTCTGACTGCAAATTTCAGTGTAAGTCAAACAAATGGTGTTATTCCGATGGAAGTGAGTTTTTATGATCAGTCGACTGAAAACACAAACATCGTAAATTGCTCTAAAACAGGATATTCTAGTTATACCAATAACCAGGTAATCATTCCTCAGGGAGGATCACTTTCGTTGAATATTTCGCTGTCACCGGCACTTACTACCGGTCAGATGCGAATTGTTTTGAACTGGGGAGCATCCCCTTTAGATCTTGATTCACATCTGAATACACCATCTATCGAAGGTCTGGCTTATCACGTTTACTATGATGATCAGGGAAATGCAACAGCTGCTCCATATGCAGCACTTGATTATGATGTAATAAGCGGTTATGGCCCCGAAACAGTCACAATTTACCAGCAATTTACCGGAACTTATCAGTATTTTATCCACAATTATTCCGAATCTCCAGAGATAAGTACCTCACAGGCCGTGGTTCAGATTTACAATCAGAATGGTTTGTTGCAAACTATACAAGTCCCGACTTCAGGTACAGGATTCTATTGGTATGTATGCGATATCAATGGCGCAACAGGACAGGTTACCATCAGGAATGTGATTCAGGAAACAGCTCCCGGGGCATTTAAAGCGAACTATCCATCTAAGAAACCGAATAACACAATCCGACAGACAGAAACCGTCTCTTCCTGGTCATGGAATTTTGGCGATGGAGGAACGAGCACGCTGCAATATCCGGTTCACACGTATACAGTTGCCGGTCTTTACACTGTTTCACTCACCGTAAGTAACGGTATTTCAAATGATTCCGAAACCAAAACCGATTTGATCAGAGCAGGTGTCGAAGGAATCGATGAAACAGATTTTGCACGTCGAATTCAGATTTATCCTGTTCCAGCCTCTTCGCAATTGTATATTGATTCTGAGGTAATTATGAACACTGTCGAAGTCCTGGATATTTCAGGAAGGATTGTTCTGAAAATTCTGCCTGAAGGGAAACGTATATCTATCAATATTAGTGCACTAACTGAAGGAAGCTATTTCCTGTCAATTCTGAGCAATGAAGGCAAAGCCGTCAAACGCTTTACGGTAAAATAATATCAAGTGATTTGTTACTGAACCGTGTCCGGAAATCCGGGCACGGTTTTTTATTGACCAATAAGGCCAAAAGCAAAACTTGCGTTCAATTTTTGTAGATTTGCGAACAAAAACTCGATTATGCGCGTGATTTCTGGAATGATCCTCAGGCTATTGGGATGGAAAGTAACAGCCAAACTTCCGCCGGACCTTAAGAAATGTGTAATCGTCGCTGCTCCTCATACCAGCAACCAGGATTTCTTCATTGGTAGACTGGCCTATTTCACCTTGGGAACTCCGGTTAAATTCCTGATAAAAAAGGAATCATTTCAGAATCCGCTTGGTGGACTTCTTAAAAAAGCCGGTGGAATTCCTGTTGACCGTGGCAAAGCGAATAACCTTGTAGAAGATATTGCTTCTTTGTTTGGCAAACATGAAGTTATGAATGTAATTATTACACCCGAAGGCACCCGAAAACTTGTAAAAAACTGGAAAAGAGGATTTTATTATATTGCACTCAAAGCTAAAGTTCCAATCATTCTCGGATATATCGATTATAAAACAAAAACTACCGGATTTGGTCCGATTCTGTATCCGACTGGAAATTTTGAAGCTGATTTCGAAATCATTGAGAATTTCTACCGTACAAAAACAGCCAAATTTCCTGAACTGTTTAATTTGAGTCCGGTGAATAAACCCATAAATTAGCTGGCAATCGAACCAAAGATACGGCTCAAGCGCTGATGAAATTTATGAAATCCTTTCGGGTTGCTGTACATAAACAGGCAACGACCTAACACGATATTCACATCAGTATTTTTTGCCCTGATTTTTGTTTGCTCCGTTTCTGACTGCTGTTGCACCCATATATGCTTGATTCCATGCGCAATAGCCTCATCAATAAATCTGTCAGTATCTTCTTTGTGTGTTACCAGACAAAGAGCCTTCACTTCATCAGGAAGTTCAATGATTGAACGATAACAGTTAATTCCTTGAATTTCAACAGCTTCATGGTGAACCGGAATCACATTATATCCTTCTATCCAAAGGTGTTTTAATAATTGGGTTCCAAACTTTTTTTCATTGCGTGAAGCGCCGATCAATGCAATGTTTTTGTTTTCGAGAAAGGCTTCAATTTTTGTGAGATTTGCTTTCATAAGTTTGATATTATGATTGTTATAAAAATGTCATACAACTTCGGCAACCACAAAGGTACTACCTCCAACAAAAACAACATCATCCATTCCGGCAGAATATCTTGCCTTATTGAAGGCCGTCCAGACCGAATCATAAATTTCTCCCCGAAGTCCGAATTCAAGCGCTTTGGAAGCCAGTACACCGGCATCCAGACCACGTGGGATATCTGCCTTACAGAAATAATACACAGCCGTTTGCGGTAGCATCTGCAATATTCCATCAATATTTTTGTCGTTCACCATTCCAAGTACGAAATGTAAACGATTGTATCGCAGCTGTTTCAGTTGAAAAACCACCTGTCGGATTCCATCGGTATTATGCCCTGTATCGGCAATAATCATCGGATTCCTGCCCAGAATCTGCCAGCGGCCCATCAGTCCCGTATTTCGTGAAACGGCTGAAACACCATCACGGATATTGTTTTCGGTTATCACAAACGATTTCTTCAGACAATCAGCAGCACAAATCACAGTTTGGATGTTCATTTGCTGATAATGGCCAAGCAAAGGCAGTTCGAGTTTCTCGGCAAACAACTGATCAGCTTTCCAGATATCAAAGATCTGGACATCCGTCCGGGTATCATACAGGCGCCGGGCATCAAAAAGAACATCAGCAAAGATGATTTCTGATCCTGAATTTGCTGCGGCATTTTCAAAAACCGATCTGGTTTCCCATTGGGTTTCACCTATCACCACCGGAACACCTGTTTTGATGATTCCTGCCTTTTCTGAAGCAATTGCTGCCAGAGTTTCACCGAGATACTGGGTGTGATCCAAACCAATATTTGTAATAATGCTTAATTCGGGTTTGATCAGGTTGGTTGAGTCAAGCCGTCCACCCATACCTGTTTCGATGATTGCAATATCTACTTTTTCCGTTGAAAAATATTCAAATGCAAGTCCTACAGTCATTTCAAAAAAGGAAAGATCGTGAGCTTCAAACCATTCCTGATGTTGATTTATAAACCCGACAATCCTTTCCTGCGGGATCATTTCGCCATTGATGCGGATGCGCTCACGAAAATCTTTGAGATGAGGAGAAGTATACAGACCGGTCTTGTAGCCAGCTTCCTGCAAAATCGATGCCAGCAGATGCGAAACAGAACCTTTTCCGTTGGTTCCGGCAATGTGAACCGATCTGAAGTTATTCTGCGGCTGATCCAGTAATTCAAGCAGTTTGATTGTATTGTTCAGATCAGCCCGATAAGCGGCCCCTCCGATTCGTTGATACATGGGAAGCCGGCCAAACATCCAGGCCAGCGTTTCGGTATATGTCATCATAAGCAAGCAAGGCTGAGGTAATTTCCTCAAAACCAAAGATAATCAAATAATAAATGTGTAGGTAATTGTACCTTTTTGAAGTTCAGCCGCATCCGGATCCGCTGCAAAAGTTGATTTCTGGGCGGCTTTTAAAGCAATATCTCTAAGGCTTGGGCTCACAATACTTGTTCCTTTTGTAGCAATCTGTGCTTTTGTAACACGACCATTTCTATCGACCCAGATATCCACAACCACTTCTCCCCTTTCGGTTACATCAGCCTGTGGTTTATCGAGATATTTGGTGCCACGACCACCCAGACTTACTTTGGGTCCGCCACCTGAACCACCATTGCCTTCATAACGTTTTACATCTTTCAAACCATCCGGATTGCCCTGATCACCGGGTTTTCCGGTTATTCCTTCAGAACCACCGGGATTGCCCTGTTTGCTGTTTCCTTTAAATAGAGACCTTTGATCGACTTGCTGAACTACCTTTTCAGGTTCGGCCTTTACCTCCGGTTCAGGTTTTGGATCAGGTGTTGATTCAACTTTTTTCTTCACCACCTCTTTCCTGACTATTTCTTTCTGTTTTTCTTTCACTGCAGGCGCTTCTTCAGTATTTTGGGTGATAATTGCTTCATCTTCATTCTTTTCAACTGGAGCAACTGATTGACGAACAGGAGTTCCGGCTCCGGAATTTTCAGGCTGAATCAATCCCATACCATCTGCACTGTAACCCAGATCGACCTCAACACCCTGTTCGGCAGGAACCGGCGATGGCCCCCTGAGAACGAGATAAGTCAGGCACAACAACATGAGTGCATGAAACAATACTGTTACCAGAATGCTTTTTCGTTTGTCTTTATCAATCAAAATCATGGTTTTCGTGGAGAAGTTGCCAGGATTATTTTATGCTTTTTTCCTGTTTTTTGATTGATCTCATTCACAGCATCAATCACGTTTACGATGTATTGCACCGGAACTGTCTTGTCAGAGCGGAGGACGATAGTAGCCTCCGTTTCATTCTGTATTCCTGAAGCGATTCTTGCTTCAAGGTCAGTCTCACTGATTTTGTTCTCTTCCAGAAAATAATCGAACTGCTCGTTGATATACACCGTAACAGTCTGTTTAGCCATTGTTTTGCTGCTGCTCGAAGGCAACAGGAGTTTCACAGCATTGGGTGCAATCAGGGTAGAAGTGATCATGAAAAATATCAGCAACAGGAAAACAAGGTCCGACATGGAGGCCATGCTGAACTCAAAGTTCCTTTTTACGCGCATTTTAATTGCCATAGCCAGTAATTTTTACATTATCTGCCATCACGGGCTGGTTCATGAAGAAGGTCCATAAACTCCAGGGCACGTGCCTCGAGCAAAAACACTACCTTTTCGATTCGTGATACGATCAGATTATAAAAAACATACGCAATGATTCCTACGATCAAACCTGCAACCGTGGTTACCATAGCCTCATAAATACCACTCGAAAGTAACTGAATATCAATGTTATTTCCGGCAGCAGCCATATCATAGAAGGCACGAACCATTCCGGTTACAGTTCCAAGGAAACCAAGCATCGGTGCTGCGCCTGCGATCGTAGCTAAGCCGGTAACTCCTTTTTCGAGTTTGCTAACTTCCAGATTACCAACATTTTCAATAGCCGTATTGATATCATTAAGTGGACGACCGATGCGCGAAAGACCTTTTTCAATCATGCGTGCAATGGGTGATTCGTTGTGCTGACAAAGCGAAATAGCTGAATCGAGTTTCCCGGCATGAATAAACTCACGGATATTGTTCATGAAGTTTTTATCATTGACCGAGGCGCGTGAAATGACCAGATATCGTTCTACAAAAACATACACTGCAATCACGGAGCATAGTGCAATCGGAATCATGATCCAGCCACCTTTCAGGGCGAGATCGAAAACGGAGAGCGATGCCGGAACCTTGCTTGCTACTGCCACTCCAAGATCATTCGAAACCTGTTGAGCCTGCAATAAAATATTGATTAACATATAGATGGATGTAATTTAAATGAATTATTAAGCTTGAAAACAATGTTGTAACTTTCTAATAACTGTCTCAGGTCCTATTTAGTATTCAGATCACAAATCTAGGGCATTTTTAGTGCTTAAAAGCAACAAATTCCGTCTCAAACAATTTGTTGATGCCAAATTTCTCCTGTACAACTGTCTTCAGAAGCTCCGGTAACACTGCTGAGGCAATTGATTTCATGGTGCCAGCGCAACAAACCTAAAAATGCAAAAACAATCGCTTCTTTGAAATTCACTGTCTGAGGATCGGGAATAATAACCTGATGATGCGTATTTTCACGAAGCCGATCAATTAAATAAGTATTGAAGGCTCCACCTCCGGTGACAAGAATTGATGTAGTCGGAATTTCCGATACTGAATATGAAATTTGAAGCGCAATATGCTCACTCACAGTACATAACAAATCCTGAACTTGGGAATCATTTCTAGACAATAATGGAAGAAAATTACTTTCAAAATATTCTCGACCAAGTGATTTCGGAATGGATTTTCGATAATAATCAAGATCGTTCAGTTCATACAAGAGTTCAGGAATAAGTCTTCCACTACCGGCATATTCTCCATCCGGATCATAAGGCAATCCGATTTTTGAAGCAAGATAATTCAGGGCCTGATTGGCTATACATATATCGTATGCGATTCGTTTACAGTCCTTTTCGAAAGAAAGGTTGGCAATCCCCCCTATGTTCAGACAAATTCCATATTCATTGTAAAGCAAACGATCGCCGACAGGAACAAGCGGTGCTCCCTGACCACCCTTTTTCACATCCAGCGAACGGAAATCATTTACAACAGGAAAATGGGTGTTATTGGCAATGATTTGTCCGTTCCCAATCTGAACAGTTATTCCTTCGTCCGGACGATGCAGAATCGTATGTCCATGAGAAGCGATAAAATCAGGATTTAAATTGTATTTCCTGATGAAATGATTGAGCTGTGTCGCGAGATATTCACCATAAATTATATCCAGCTTGCGAATTTCATCCATCGAAAGGTAATAAGCTGATGAAAGCACATTTTTCATTTCTTCGGAATAACTGAAACAATCCGCTGCTTCAACCACATATTTCCAATTTTGATCACTTTTTTCAAAGCGACAACAAACCAGATCGAGGCCATCGAGCGAAGAGCCTGACATGAGTCCGATTACCGAAAAAAACTGCTTTTGAGCCATATTAAAGCAAAGGTAATATCTTCTCCAGACCAATTCCTCTGGAACCCTTCAGCAAAACATCACAATTCGTAATCGGGTTTTTTTCGAGATAAGCGTAAAGTTTTCCTGTGTCTTCAAAATGAAGCCAGTCATCGCCTCCATAAACTTCACCGAAATGCTTCCCAACCAGAATAACCTGTTCCATATCAAGATCTGTCAGTAATTTCAGAATTTCAGCATGTTCATAGTCGCTTTCCGAACCCAGTTCGAGCATATCGCCAATGATAACGCGGTATTGAGGACCACGCATTTTATCAAAATTACGAATGGCAGCTTCCATGCTCACAGGATTGGCATTATAAGCGTCCATTACAATCCGGTTTCGCCCCGAATCGATGAGTTGAGAACGGAAATTTGAGGGTTTATAGGATGTAATTGCCTGATTAATTGACTGTTTATCAATACCAAAATAACATCCGATGGCAATGGCTGCCATGATATTCATTGCGTTATATTCACCAATCAACTGGCTTTTCACGACCGACTGCATATTCTTACACTCCCAGCGCAGATGTACAAAGGGATCAGCAGAAACCAATTCCGCATACAGATCATTCTGAATATCTGCACCATACGTAATGCGGGAAATATTTGCTGACAAGGTCATCAGCAATGGATCATCTGCATGAACGAAAAGCTTACCTTCATGATCATCTATATAGCTGTAAAGTTCGCTTTTGGCATTAATCACTCCTGTAAATCCGCCAAAACCTTCTAAATGTGCCTTCCCGATATTGGTAATGAGACCATAAACAGGTTTGGCAATAGTTGAAAGCATACGAATTTCACCCTGATGGTTGGCTCCCATTTCAATGACCGCTATCTCTGTATCATCTTCGATGCTAAGCAAAGTGAGCGGCACACCAATATGATTATTGAGATTGCCTTTTGTGCTAATAGTCCGAAACTGCGAGGACAAAACAGCTGAAACAAGCTCTTTAGTGGTCGTTTTACCGTTTGTTCCGGTTATTCCAATCACTGTGGCTTTTATATTATCTCGATGCAACGAAGCCATTTGCTGCAGGGCTTTTAAAACATCGGGAACCATTACCAAACGGTCGTTTGCAGTAAGATTTGCATCATCGACAACAGCGAGTGAAGCACCATCAGACAAAGCCTGAAGGGCAAATTTGTTTCCATCGAACTGATCCCCTTTCAGGGCGAAAAACAGATCACCTGATTTAACTTTCCTCGAATCGGTGCAAACTGAGCGACTTTTCAGGAAGGCTTGATAAAGCCTTTGGATTGTATTTTCCATATGCTTATCCATAAAAAAACCCCACCATATACATGACGGGGTTTCTGATTATCGTTAGGAAGTTTATTTCTGAACCAGCGAGCTACCCACTTTATTCATGGCGCAGCGGAATCCGATTGAGTAGGAGGCTTCGTCTTCGTTGAGATAACGACGAACCCCAGGACTCAGATAATATGCTCTGTCTGCCCAGCTACCACCTTTAAATACACGTGCTTTGTCAGAGATCAGAGATGTTACACCATACTGGTACATTTGTCCTGTAAGATTCTGATCATCAGGAACATTGGTCCAGTCACGCTGAATTGATGACATAAAGTCACCATCACCATAATTAACAGCATTGGCCTGACGGTAGTTCTTGCGATTTGCAGCTTCTTTATCTGTAACATCAACATATTCAATGCGTCCGAGTGAATCTTTTGCAGCGATATATCCGTCAGCATCACGTTTCTTGTTTTTAAACACATTTCCTCTGAATGGGTTATAATCAGCCACATCTTCGTGTGAAAGTGGGCGATATACATCAAGAACCCATTCTGAAACGTTTCCACCCATATTGTAGAGACCATAATCGTTTGGCCAGTAAGAACCTACAGGAGCTGGAAGAGCAGCACCGTCGTTCAGACTACCGGCAACACCCATATAGTCACCAGCACCACGTTTAAAGTTTGTTACAAAACTTCCAAAATATTTTTTGTCGTCAGTACGCAATCCTTCTCCATTCCATGGATAAACTTTGCGTTCTACAATACGTTCGTTTTTGGTATTTCCAACAAGACCAAGAGCTGCATATTCCCATTCAGCTTCTGTAGGGAGGCGGTACTTTGGCAAAAGGATACCATCTTCGAAACGAACCGAGCGAACACCAGTTCCGCTTGGATCTAGATTTTCCTTGCCGTTTTTAACCAATCCCTGATACTGACCAGCTAAATAAGCATCAGTATTAAAGTTTTCAGCATCTTTTTGTGCAGGATCAAAATCAAGAATTCCGGCTTTGATGAGCAACATTTCGTTTACACGGTCAGAACGCCAATTAGAATAATTGTTAGCCTGAACCCAGGTTACACCCACAACAGGATAATCCTGATAAGAAGGGTGCCGGAAATAAATTTCAACCATTGGTTCATTGAACGACATTCTGTTACGCCAAACGAGTGTATCAGGCAGTTCACGCTGAACAATCATTGGATAATTCTGTCCGTAAACACGGTTCAGCCAGTAGATATACTCAAGATAATCGAGGTTACTAACTTCAGTCTGATCCATATAAAAAGAAGAAACAGTTACCTGACGGGGCATATTGTTCCAGTCATAAAGGAGGTCTTCCTGGGTTCCGCCCATGAGAAAAGTACCACCTTCGATGGCAACAAGGCCCGGACCTGTGATCTGTTCTTTTGAATCGGCAACTTCAAAGCCTCCCATGGCGGGGTCATTATAAGAAAACCCGGTTGTACGGGAGACCTCTTTCTGACATGAACTAAAAAGCGATGCACCGAGGATTGCTGCAACGGCTAAATTCAGAGTTTTCATTTTATACATTGTAAAACTGCGTTTTTTTATTCTGTTCAACTAGTATTAACTAAAAGCTGGGTGATTTTATTGTTCTGATCTTCCTTCTTTTTGGTTCTTTCACGATACAAAAATCCCAGGATGCTGAAATTTCATGTGCTCCACCGCTGCTTCCACCCAGTTTTGATACCGTAAAATCGTAATTATAGGCAAATCTCATATTGTTATAGGTGATCCCGGCGAGGATCATGATGGCATCGGAATTGGTAAAATTATTCCTGAACCAGCCCCCAAAGATGAAAGGAAATTTCGAGATATACAAACCTGCATTCAATTGTTTATAATCAGCCTGTTGTTGATAAAGTATATTTGGCTGAATAACAAGATCTTCCGGATTATCAGATCCGAGTTCACCATAGGTAAGATTGTAATTTAATCCCCCATGAGCTGTGAGTTTCATGGCCAGTTTTGCATCACCATCGGTGTAAAAAGTGAGGGATGGCTGGGTGAGATGATCGGCGGCAAAACCAAAATAGATTTTATTTCCGTAATCAAAAAGCACTCCTGCACCAAAATCAACTGCAGTGATATTTGATTTGTCCGGTAAATCGACAGAGCTATGACCGAATTCTCCTGTTGTAATATCCAGCTGATCTGCGAAAAGAAAATCAGCTGTCGATAATTTTTCCTGATAATAAGCTCCTTTAACACCAAAATTCATGACCCATTTTTGCGATATCTGAAGATTGTAGGCATAAAATCCGGCAAAACTAGTTCGCGAATAAAGTCCTCCGCCCTGAACATCGTTCATCATCATCAATCCGTAACCGCTATTGATTCCGGGCATATTTTGCTCGTAACTGGCACTATAGGTGAGGTATGCTTTAGGTATTCCGGGCCATTGATTTCTGAAATTCAAACCAACTCTGGCACATTCTGTATTACCGGCGAGTGCAGGATTCAGATAAAGTGGATTAGCATAAAATTGGGAGAAAGCAGCATCCTGCCCTTTGATTTTTGGGAAAAATATCCACAACAAGATGAAGGTGCTGAATATTAACTTTTTTGTCATGGATACCCTGTCCCTAGATTTTCCTTTAAGCGCACAATGATACGACCTTTTTCCGAAATACAAAATTTCAATCACAACAAAAATTTCAAATGATACTAAAAAAAAATAAAATGCGTTCTTTTGCCAAACCTAATGGTTTGCTGACTGTTTAACGCACATGAAAACAAATCACAAAACATGACATTCATCACGAGTGTTGCTTTACATTATTGAATTTACTAACCGAAAGAAAATATGCTTCGCCGTCTGTACCTTAGTTTCCTGATTTGCCTGCCCTATGCTCTTTTTGCTTTTCCTGATAAAGAAATCAGGCATTACGAGCTTGTATGGAAAGCCCCCGACTCCATGCAAATAGGCTCATTCGATATTGTAAAGCGATTAGCTTTCGAATCCGCAGTATATCCTTCTTCAAAACCGCTTATTCCACATGTGCAATTTTCAGAGAATGTTGCAGGAAATAACGAGATTTATTCATTCAAAATATTGAATATCAATAGTATTGAGCTTACCGCAGATGAATCATTATTGGTGATTTCAGCAGATTTAGATGCAGATTATACAGTAAGCAACCGTATCTTAAGTTCGCGCGGGAATCATATAATGTATACCGAAATTGCCGGAATACGACTCAATCCTGAAAACAGAAAAATGGAGAAACTGCTGTCATTTGATCTCGAAATTACTTTTGAAGGCACTAAATCCTTGAAATCTGGCAATTTATCGCCGATCACGAGCTCTGTTCTCTCTCAGGGTGACTGGTACCGCATTCGTTTTAACAAAAATGGAGTGTACAAAATTACCGGAGCCGAAATGAAATCGATGGGTATTGAACTTTCCGGTCTTAATCCACAAACCATTCAGCTATATGGCAATGGAGGCGGAATGCTCCCGACGGATAATATTGATTCGCGACCAGACGATCTGCAGGAAATTGCAATTCAGTTAGTTGACGGGGATGATGGAAACTTTGACGCATCAGATTACATCCAGTTTTATGGTCAGGGTCCGACAACATGGAAATACAATTCACTAACAGGTCTTTATTCGCATCAGATACATTATTACGACGATTTTTCCTATGTGTTTCTCACGCACAGTCAAGGGACCGGAAAACGCATCGAATCGCAATATACTGCAGGAACAAAGCTTGGAACAATCACTGAATTTCCTGATTATCAGGTAATAAATGAGGATCTATATAATCTTACTAATACCGGAAGAACATGGTTTGGTGATCTTTTTGACGTAAGTCTGACCCGAAATTACAATTTCGAATTTCCTGATATGCTTACGAATCACAACGGAACGATTTATGTGAATCTGGGAGGAAGAACTTTTAATGGTGCTTCATTTCAGGTAAACGTTGATAATCAGGAAACTAAAAATGTTTCTATTCCATCGACATCTGCAACAAGCTATACTTTTGCTAGAACAGCAAGTACCAAGTTCGAATTTGCTCCAACAGGAAACACTGTCTCCGCAGCACTTACCTTCAGTCGGTTAAGCAATACCAGCCGGGGCTGGCTTGATTTTATTGAAATAAATGTATGGCGCTCCTTACGGATGAGTGGCGACATGATGCAATTCCGCAATCCAATCAGTTCACATCAGGTGGGTGTTTATGAGTATGAGCTAAGCAATGCCGGGACAAATACCAAAATTTGGGAGGTTACGGATCCACTCAATCCTAAATTAATCTCAGTCAATAGTGAGCCTTTGAAATTAATCTTTAGCCTGTCTGCTGATACCAGTCGCGAAATGATAGCTTTCAATGAACCTGGTGTTTTGAGTACAGAATTCGTTGAAAAGCTTGAAAATCAAAATCTCCATTCATTAAAAGATATTGATTATCTGATCATTAGTCCTGATGAATTCCTATCGCAAGCTGAACGACTGGCTGAAATGCACCGCAACAACGGATTGATTGTGTATGTAACCACTCCCAGGAAAATCTACAACGAATTTTCATCCGGGGCTCAGGATGTAAGCGCCATACGCGACTTTGCCAGAAAACTTTATACAGGCAGCACCGCTGGTCGCGAACTTAGATATATGTTGATGTTTGGCGATGGTTCTTTTGATTATAAGGATATTATCGGTGGTAATTCAAACTATGTTCCAACCTGGGAAACGATTGAATCACTTGATCTTGTGGGAAGTATTGCTACTGATGACTATTTTGGTTTCCTCGACGAAACAGAAGGTGAAGCTGAATACAGTCTTGTCGACATAGGGATCGGCCGTTTTCCGGTTTCGTCCCTCGAACAAGCCACCGAAATGGTTGATAAGGTAGAGCATTATCTGTTAAAAGAGGATAGAATCATGGGCCCATGGCGCAATTCGCTGACCTTTGTGGCCGACGATGGAGACAGTAATCTACATTTGAAAGATGCTGAAACACTGGTGACTTATCTATCTGCTGAACAGAGATCACTGAATATCGACAAAGTTTATCTCGATTCATTTAAACAGATTGCAACTACGGGTGGACAGAAAGCTCCAGATATGAACGAAGCCATTAACAATCGTATTGAAAAAGGATCTCTGATCGTCAATTATTCCGGCCATGGCGGCGAAATCGGCTGGGGCCACGAACGCACCCTGGAAATCTCAGACATCAACGGCTGGAGAAACTTCGATATGTTGCCCGTATTCATCACTGCGACTTGTGAATTCAGCCGATATGATGATCCAACCCGCGTTTCAGCTGGTGAACTTGTGATCCTGAATCCTAAAGGCGGAGCGATTGCCATGTTTACTACTTCGAGAGCAACCTATGCCTCAGCCAACCTCACGCTGAATATGGCCATTTATAAGGATAATATGTTTTTGAAGCAGGACGGTGAATATCCTCGCTTTGGCGACGTTTTGCGCAGGTCGAAACTCAGAGGCGATGATAATGACCGTAAGTTCGTCCTTTTAGGTGATCCCGGTCTTCATCTGGCATATCCGACATTGAATGTCGAAACCACACACATCAATGATGTAGAAGTCGGAACACAGTCAGACACATTGCGTGCTTATGATGTTGTCAAGATTTCAGGTATCATCACAGATGAAAATAACAACCTCATTCCGGATTACAACGGGATTGTGTATCCAAGTGTTTATGACAAAGCAATTGACGTTCTGACCTACGGTGATCAAAACCCAAAATATCAGTATGAATTGCGTAACAGTGTGATTTACAAAGGAAAAGTCGCTGTTGTTAACGGAAAATTCACTTTTTCATTTATGCTTCCTAAAGACATTTCCTATCATTACGGAACAGGTAGAATCAGTTATTATGCAACAGATTTTGTGACAGATGCAAAAGGCTATTTTGAGGATTTCGTCATTGGGGGATTCAACGATTCAGCAGAGACAGATGCACAGGGACCTGTTATTCAATTATTTATGAATGACACTACTTTTGTAAATGGTGGAACAACCCACGAAACTCCTACCATTCTCGCCCTTCTTTCTGATGAGAATGGAATCAACACAACCGGAAACGGAATCGGACATGATATTATAGCTATCATCACCGGAGCTACCGAAACAAGTTTCATTCTGAACGATTTCTATGAAGCAGATCTTGGTGAAAGCACCTCTGGAAAAGTAAGGTACCTCACCCCTATGCTCAATCCTGGACAACATATACTTACCCTGAAGGCCTGGGATTTATTTAATAATTCATCAGAAACTTCCATCAGTTTTGTTGTCACCGGCAGCAATCAGATGCTTGTTGACAATCTGTATAACTATCCGAATCCGTTCACAAATGAAACTTCAATTGTTTTCGACCACAATCAGGCTGGCAACGAACTTCAGGTTGAACTAAGTATTTTTAACCTTCAGGGTCAGCGTATCCGGACTATTGAGACCGATTTCACCGGCGATAATTTCCGTAGTGAACCAATTCGCTGGAACGGTTTGACGGATGGTGGCGATGATGTGCCTGAAGGTTTGTATATTTACCGTGTTTTTGTAACAAACGAAAAGGGAGAAAGCAGCGAAAAAAGAGCTAAATTATTGTTTGTTAAATAGTTTCCAGTGCACCAATTAAGGAACTTTCTATGAGGGTCAGGTTTTACATTATTATATTTCTGTTCATACTAATATTGCCAGCCTTTTCATTTGCTCAGGAAAAGCAGCCTGACGATGAAATTATGCCTTCATACGCTTCTGAATCTGTTTTGAATTCAGGTACCTGGTATAAACTTGGCATCACCGAAAACGGGATTTACAAACTTGACAAAACTTTTTTTAATTCATTAGGACTTGATCCTCAAACGATTGACCCAGATAAAATCAGAATATACTTCAACGGAAACGGTACACTTCCTGAGGCGAACAGCAAAGCAAGACCCGATGACCTGATCGAAAACAATATTCTTGTTTCGGGCGGCGGTGATGGTCAGTTCAATGATGCTGATTTTGTACTTTTCTATGGCATGGGTCCAACAAAATGGAAATACAATGTTCTATCTACTAAATATGAGCATGAAACCAATCCCTATTCCGATACTTCCTGGGTTTTTGTATGTATTGACAAGCCAGGTTTTGGTAAACGAATAACAGATAAAGCGCAATCCAATCTTGATGCCAATCGTTTTTACAATCAATTTCTTGATTATCAATACCATGAAACTGATTCAGTAAATCTGATGCTGTCAGGCCGTCAATGGTATGGCGAAGAATTTTCTGTTACTACTCCGACAAGAAATTTTGACTTCCATTTTCCTGATCTTGTTACAGACCGTAATGTATATGTGCGCATCGAATTTGTAGGAAGATCGATTGCAGAAGACATGAAATATGGTTTGGTAGCCAACGAAAATATTCTGTTCGATTCAATCAACCTGGCTAAACTATCAGCTGACAGCCAGATTCACGCACGCGAAAACAATAAAGCCACTGAATTTCAATCAGATTCAGATAATATTCGTTTCAGCATCGGTTTATTAGCGACGGATGGAAGTTCACGCGCATGGCTTAATTACCTCAGGGTGAATGCCTGGAGATATTTGCATTATGATAACGAACCACTGTTCTTTCGCAATCCACAATCAGTTGGAAGCAGTGCGGTTTCAGCATTCAGTCTGGCAGGAGCCCAGAACGGATTGATGCTTTGGGATATCACATTGCCACTTCAAGCTAAAAATCAGGCATTTACAATTGACGGTGATTCAATCCGGTTTAAAATCCAGACCGATTCGTTACGCGATTATATTCTGTTCAATCCTGATCAGGCCATTCCAGTTCAAAAAGCATATCCGGTTGACAATCAGAACCTTCACGCAATTTCTTCAGCAGAAATGCTGATCATCACTCATCATAAATTTATCGATCAGGCAAATTTGATCAAGGATATTCATTACAACGATGATGGTCTTGACTGCCTTGTTGTTGATGTTGATGACATCTACAACGAGTTTGGATGTGGGGCTCACGATGTAACAGCTTTGCGCGATTTCATAAGAATGGTCTATTTTAAAAGTAATTACACATTGAAATACTTGCTTTTATTGGGCGATGCCTCGTATGATTACAGGAACAGGATTGATGATAATACGAATTATATCCCTACCTATCAGGCAACAAATTCACTCATCGAAACGAAAAGTTATCTGAGCGACGACTATTTTGGTATTATGGATGAATCAGAAGGTGCAGATATGTCAGGTTCACTTGAACTGGGTATTGGCCGTCTTCCGGTTGGAAGTATCGGTGATGCAATGATTCTGATCGATAAGATTCAGAATTATATTTCTGATAACGAAGCAAATACGGGATCATGGAGGAACAGCATTTGTATTTTTGCCGACGATGGAAATGACAATCTGCATCTCAATCAGGCAGAAACTCTTTCGGCACAGATTGACACGGCACGTTTCGAAATGAATGTCAGCAAGGTGTATATTGATGCGTTTAAAAGACAAAGTACGGCCGGCGGATTCAGATTTCCTGACGCCAACAACTCCCTGATCAATATAATAAACGATGGAGCACTGATTATCAATTATACAGGACACGGTGGTATCAATGGCCTCACAGATGAAAAAGTGTTTACGGTTTCCGATATTACTTCATTGAATAATCAGTTGAAAATGTCATTTTTCATCACTGCAACCTGCGAATTCAGTAGATTCGACAATCCGCATTTTGTTTCTGCCGGTGAAAAACTTCTGTTGCAACCCACCGGTGGCGCCATAGCAATGATGACAACAACCAGAGTTGCATTTTCGCATTCCAATTTTGCACTAAACCGCAAATTGTACGAAGCTATCTTCAGCCGGGCCGATGTGCAGCCAAAACGTTTAGGCGATGTCATCCGGCTTGCAAAGAACCCTGCCAACGAAAATATCAACAATTTCACGCTATTGGGCGATCCGGCACTCAGGCTGAATTATCCTTCCAAAAAGGTTGTTACTTCTTTATTCAATGGTAAAAGTCCTGAAGCGGTTTCTGATACCATTCATGCGATGTCAGAAATTTCAATTAGAGGTGATATAACTGATTTCGAGGGAGTTAAAGTAATCAATTTCAATGGTTATCTCGAAGTGAAGATGTTCGATAAGCGAACAACATATCGTACTCTCGGCAACGACGCAACAAGCAATGCTGTGAATTTCAATTACTTCGATAAACTTTTATACAAAGGACGTGTTTCGGTTATAAACGGTTCATTCGATTCTCATTTTATACTTCCACGTGATATTTCCTTCCAGTACGGCCCTGTTAAGATCAGCTATTACGCCTATGATACCACCACTTTCGATGATGCAACGGGTGTTTATGGAAATCTGATTCTTGGTGGAACCGATGAAAGCGTATCCATAGACGAAACAGGTCCTGAAATAGAAATGTTCATGAACAACAGTGATTTCCAATCAGGTGATGCATTGCTTGCTAATCCGGTTCTTTTTGCGCACATTACTGATCCTCAGGGTATTAGTTTTCTTGGCTCTTCAATTGGCCGTGATATAGTATTAACCATGAACGATCAGACGAATGCATCTGTTAATCTGAATGATTATTTCATTCCAGATACCGATTCATTCACTTCCGGAAGTTTAAGTTTCCCATTTAGCAATCTTGAAATAGGGACTTATACACTTTCGATCAAAGCCTGGGATCTTCACAATAATTCTACCGAGAAAAGCATAGCTTTCATCGTTGAAACACGCAACAGACTTACGCTGACCGAAGTAAAAAATAATCCGAATCCTTTCCGCGACGAAACATCATTCTCGTTTCACCACAATCAGGAAGACGGAATTTATGATGTCAAAATCAGTATTTTCGACATGGATGGTCGACTGATCAATATTTTGGAAGGTAAGGTCGAAACAATCGATTCAGAATCAGTGCCTCTTATCTGGGATGGACGTGATTTTGACGGCAGAAAAATTCATCCCGGCACATATGTTTATGAAATCACCGTGACGGACAAATCAGGAAGGAAATCAAAAGTTCAGCAGAAACTTATATTCATCAGATAATTAACAATTTGCAATACGTTTCATCCGAATTACAATAAATAAAAAGATAAAGCGTTAATTTTGCACTCACAATTAATCCAAAAACCTATTATGAAGTTGAGATTTCTTATCGTTTCTCTTTTAATACTTGCATTTACAGGCATGCGAGGTCAGTCATACAACAATTTAAACGGGCAGGGCGGCCTGAATGTAATCACGACAGCAGTTCCGTTTCTGATGATTGCCCCCGATGCCAGAGCCGGATCAATGGGCGACGCAGGTGTTTCGTCAGCACCTGATGTTTATTCAATGCACTGGAACCCGGCGAAGTACGCTGAAATGAAAACAGATATGAGTGTGGGATTGTCCTACAGCCCATGGCTGCGGAATTTAGTACCTGATATGAATCTTGCATATCTTGCTTTTGCCAAGAGAATAGATGATATGTCAACTTTTGCCGCAACTTTGAGATATTTTACTCTGGGTGATATTCAGTTTACAGATGAATTCGGAAAAGATAACGGAACCTATAGTCCGAACGAATGGGCAGTCGATGCTACCTATTCACGCAAACTCACCGATAATTTATCAGGTGCTGTAAGCGGACGGTTCATTTATTCTAACCTTACGCAAGGTCAGTTTGTGCAGGGAGCCGAAACTTCTGCCGGTTGGTCAATTGCCTCTGATGTGGCCGTTTACTGGCAAAAAGACGTGAATTGGTTCCCTGATATCAGTTCAAATTTTGCCTGGGGAGTGAATATTTCAAACATCGGAGCAAAACTCGGATACAACCAATCGAGCATTAAAAAAGATTTTATTCCGACTAATTTACGTTTCGGACCAACCCTCACCCTCGATATTGACGATTACAATACGATTGCTTTCTCAATTGATATCAACAAATTACTTGTTCCTACGCCGCCAATCTACAGTCGCGATAGTCTCGGCAACCCCATTCAGATTCCCGGAACAGATGAGTTCCAGATCGAAAGCGGATTAACAGATGATATTGGTGTTGTGAAGGGAATTGTACAGTCATTTTACGATGCTCCGGGCGGTTTCAGCGAAGAAATGCATGAACTAAGCTATTCGTTGGCTGTTGAATATTGGTACAACAAGATTTTCGCTATTCGCGGAGGCGGATTCTATGAAGACAAAACGAAAGGAAACCGCAAATTTGTGACCCTTGGTGCTGGACTTCGTTACAACGTTTTCGGACTCGATTTTTCTTATCTGATTCCTGTTAATTCAAGAACCAGCGTAGGTACAAACCCATTGCAAAACACACTTCGTTTTGCACTGACCTTCGATCTGGATGAAATGGCCAAAAAGAACAGGCAATAAAATAAATGAAAGTCCGGTGGTTTCACCGGACTTTTTTTTGTGCCATATTTCTGTGAATCAAATCAATACGCACTAATTCACATACGATTCCCTCCTGCATTCGTAAATTGTCTACTTTTGCAGACTCTTATCGGAAAACGCCTTCTCAGGCATAATTAACACATATTTAAATGATTACAGTCTCGAACATAAGCATCCAATTTGGAAAAAGAGTTTTATTTCAGGATGTCAATATGAAATTCATTCCCGGCAACTGCTATGGCATCATCGGAGCCAACGGAGCCGGAAAGTCAACCTTTCTGAAAATCCTTAGTGGTGATATGGATAGCACAGCCGGATCTGTAAATCTGGGCACTGGTGAACGTCTGTCGGTACTGCGTCAGAATCACTCTGAATTCAATGATTTCACCGTTCTTTCCACCGTTATGATGGGTCACGAAAGGCTTTGGTCGATCATGAATGAAAAGGATGCCATCTATGCAAAAGAAGATTTCACTGACGAAGATGGTCACCGCGCTTCCGAACTTGAGATGCATTTTGCCGAAATGGATGGCTGGAACGCAGAAAGTGATGCTGCCAATTTGTTAAGCGGTTTAGGGATTCCGGAAGAGATTCACCACAAATTCATGAACGAACTGAGTGGCAAAGACAAAGTTAAAGTGCTTCTGGCTCAGGCATTGTTTGGTAAACCTGACAATCTCTTACTTGATGAGCCTACCAATGACCTAGATCTTGAGACAGTTACATGGCTCGAAAACTACCTTGCCAATTTTGAAAACACCGTTCTGGTCGTTTCGCACGACAGGCATTTTCTCGATTCTATCTGTACGCATATCGTGGATATCGACTTCAACCGGATTCAGCAGTTTGCCGGAAATTACACTTTCTGGTATGAATCGAGCCAGCTTGCGCTGCGTCAGCAACAGATGCAGAACAAAAAAGCTGAAGAACGAAAAAAAGAATTGCTCGAGTTTATTGCCCGTTTCAGCGCCAATGCTTCAAAATCGAAGCAGACCACCAGCCGCAAAAAAATGATTGAGAAGCTGAACATTGAAGAAATCAAACCTTCAACCAGAAAATATCCCGGCATCATTTTCACACCAGAACGCGAACCCGGAAACACTATCCTCGATGTGAACGGATTAAGTAAAAGTCTGAATGGCAAGCCTTTATTCAAAAATCTGAGTTTCAGCATGCAGAAAGACAATAAGATCGTCTTCCTTTCGAGAGATACACGAGCAATGACGGCTCTTTTCGAAATTCTCAAAGGTCATGATCAGGCTGATAGCGGCACTTTTGAGTGGGGACAAACCATTCTTAAAGCCTATCTTCCACTTGAATACGATGAACTTTTCAAGGCTGATATCAGCCTTACCGACTGGCTGGCGCAGTTTTCACAGGATACTACCGAACCATATCTGAGAAGTTATCTGGGTAAAATGCTCTTCTCAGGAGATGAGATTTATAAAAAAGCCAATATCCTTTCAGGGGGCGAGAAAGTACGCTGTATGATCGCCCGTATGATGATCAGGAATGCCAATGTGATGTTGCTTGACACACCAACCAATCATCTTGATCTTGAATCGATACAAGCATTTAACAATACATTAATCAAGTTCAAGGGCAATATCCTGATGTCGTCGCATGACCACGAATTTATTCAGACCATTTGTAACCGTGTTATTGAAATCGGACCTAATGGCATGATTGACAAGATGATGGACTATGACGATTATATCAGTGATGAGCGCCTGAAAGATCAAAGGAATAAATTGTATTCCTGATGAATTTCTTTGAAAAGCCTAATCCTCAAAGAACTCTTCGATAAAATTCACGAGGAAAAGCTTTTCAGTCGCACGCGTAATAGCAGTATACAGCCAACGGAGGTAATTTCGGTCGATTTGTTCGGCTTTCGAGATTCCGGCATCTACAAAAACCATCGGCCATTGTCCACCCTGCGTTTTATGACAGGTAAGTGCATAGGCGAATTTGATCTGTAAAGCATTGAAATACGGATTTGCTTTCATCTTTTCGTAGCGTTTTCTGCGTGTCGGAACATCGAGATAATCCTCTTCGATTGCTGCAGCCAGCCGATTAAAATCCTGACCACTCAGAGCTGCTTCATCCGATAACAATGTATCAAGCAGCAATTTAACTCTCACAGCCGGTTCACCAGGATAATCGAGTAAGGCGATTTCGGCATCAGCAAAATGAAATCCGTACATCTCTTCCACCCTGTTGATACGTCGCAATTCAGCGATATCACCATTGGCGATAAATCCGCCTGCTTCGAGCTTATCGAGCCAGAAATAGTTGTTTTTGACCACCATCAGCAAATCACCAGTCGAAAGTTCTTCTTCTATCCCCAAAACCCTTTGTCTGACACCCTGATTAAACATGCGGGCTCGTTTGTTAGAACGGCAAACGATCACCGCTTTTGAATAATCGCGCCCTCCAAAAGCAGAATAAACAAGATCCTCAAAATCAGATGGTTGTACCTGAATTACATCAACAAATCCATGAAGCTGAAAAAATGGAACCTTAGGATCGTTTGCCATCAGTTTAACTCTCAAGGCTGTGGCATTGAATAATATTCCGGATTCGAGCGACTGACGCATGACTTCAGTAAGTTCAAACTGCGCAGCTGTGATGGAATATGCAGTTTTTAACTGATTGATATCCAATGCCGGACTAGTTTCCAAACCTACAGGTGGTAACTGGGCATGATCACCGATAAACAAAATCCGGCAATTATGTCCCTCCGAAACATATTGCATGAAATCATCGAGCAGATTATGATGACTAAAAAAACCCTTATCACCACTGTTATCGCCAATCATAGAGGCCTCATCCACAATGAACACCGTTTTTGTATGCTTGTTCTCAGCCAGAAACATTGAAAAACCATTTTCAGGATGGTTGGCCATCCGATATATTTTCCGGTGAATAGTCGATGCCGGTTTTCCGGTATAGGAGCTTAAAACCTTGGCTGCGCGTCCGGTTGGAGCCAGCAATACATAGCGCATTCCCAACTCGGGCAGAACCTCAACAAGTGTTGTAACAAGCGTGGTTTTGCCTGTACCTGCATAGCCGCGAAGAAGATACAGCGGATGTGGTTTCTCAGAAAGCAGGAAAAACGAAAGATGTTTCATGGCCGTTAGCTGGCCTTCAGTTGGTTCGAACCGGAATGAAGCCCGGAACAAACGAAGCAATTCAGCCGCTTCCATCACTCAGAAAGGATATCCAATACCGAAATTGAAACGGGTATCGTTGATTTGTAACTTATGAACCATCCATCTGTCACCATCAGTTCGGGCAGGATCGCGCAAAGGAAGGGCAAAATCAGCCCGGAAAATAAAGAAACTGAAATCAAATCGAAGTCCGATACCTGCGTCCATGGCAAGCTCCTTATAGAAATTATTGATATTGAACTTTCCTCCAGGCAAATAAGTACTTTCACTAATCGTCCAGATATTCCCGACATCAGTGAAAAGTGCTCCTTTCACGAAACTATAAATCGGAAAACGATACTCAAAATTTCCTTCAAGCTGAATATCACCTATTCTTTCAACATCGTCGGAGCCATTGTATGAACCTGGACCTAGTTCACGAAACTGCCATCCGCGCATACCATTGGCGCCACCGGAATAGAAACTTCGCTCAAAAGGCATTTCACCTGAGTTTCCATAAGGAATCCCGCTTCCTATTACGGCTCTGAATACCAGTCTGTTATTTTCTGTCAGAACACGGTAATACCTGAAATCAAAGTCGAATCTGAAAAACTGGGCATAGGTTATTCCAAAAATATCATAGCGGTCGGAAACCGTATCATATGACAAATTATTATTAAACAAAGACAATAGATTACCAGATGACTCAAAATTCGCCCTAAAATAGAAAAAGTCGTTTATCTTGTTAATATTCTGATTGTTAAAGATATAACTATATTTTAATCCAAAGATCAAGTGATTGGAATATTGATCTTTGATGCGTTGATTGGTTTCCAGATTGAGTTCTTCCTCAAATGCTATACTCGGATTCACTTTCACGGAATTGATATTGATCACAGTTAGGGTATGACGCACAGTCTGACTTGCCATCCAGTCGTAACCAAACGACAAATTGTAAATGAACCTTGCATATTTGTATCTGTTCTGTGAATTTACCCCGATGGTAAGATTCGTTTTTGGCTGATAGTCACGAACAAAACTAGCCAACCTCAAAGGACTTAGAAAACGGGGAAAAAACACACTGGCATCAATACCGATTTCTGTTGTATTAAAAACTCCTGAATTCCCTGTTCCATCAGTTGAATCCCTGATTTGTTGCATTTCAAAACCACCGTAGGTTCTCAACCGGAATTGCTCTGATCCGCGAAAAATATTCTTGTTTTGATAGACCAAATTTCCTTTGATTCCCAAATCACCGCTAGAATTGGTCCCTTCCAGTTCGACAGTATAACCACTCACCTTATTACGCTGCAATAAAATATTGCAATCGAGCCAGTTACGTTCATCCTTCGGATAACGATGCGTTGAAAGCACTGTATCAAAAGTAATATTGGTATTACCATAAATCCTGAAATTTGACAAACCACGGTAGGTATCTTTCACTTTCGTAAAACTAAACGGATCCTCATCGTAAAGATGGATAACCTGTCCGAATCTTTTCAGATTAATACGCGGATCACCGTGAAAAACAAAGTACTGCGTATGAATCTGCTTATTTTCCTGTCGCAAAACTTCGATTGCAACCGTATCAGATGGTAGCGTATTATTGGTAAAGGGGTTGTATAAAGGTTGAATTGTTACCTGATTGATGAAATATCGTTTGTGCGGAACCAGAATTTCTTTACCTTCATGATCTGTTTCTCCTGACTTCACATTATCAATTTTCATCTGAAGACTGACCTGTTTTGATTTAAAATTACTATCTACTTCAAAATGAATATAATCGCTTGTGAAATAATAATACCCATTATTTTTTAAATAGTTTGTGATTCGATCACGTTCATTACCAATAAGATACATATTAAGCACATCGCCCTTTTTCAACAGGCTGCCTTCTCTGATGGATTGTTCAAAACCCGCAAGTATGCTATCAGGAATGATACGTTTGATTTCGGATATTGTATATGGCCAAGAAGGCTCAATGATAAATTTCAGACGGGCCGTTTGTTTTCCTTTCTTGACTTCTGACACAGCTTTGGCATTCATATAGCCCACATTCGACAAATATCGCCGCATTTGATCGGCATTTGAACCGGCAATAAATTCATCATAGTAAACAGGTTCATCTCCAACCGTATTATGCATCCATTTCCAGAATTTCTTTGTGCTTTTTGGCTCAGAAATGTACCAAATCCAAAGTTTTATGCGAATCCCCAGAAAACTCCGGTGTGGTTTCTGGGAAATGAAGCCAGACAAATCAGATTTGGAAATGGATGTCGTTTTGTCGGAAATTTCAATTTCGTCAGACACAATGATATATTTGTCTTTGGGAATGAATTTCCGGGCTGTACATGATCCTAGTGAAAGACAAATTACTGCAAGAAACGCTATTGCCAGAAGCTTTGTCAGAACTTTGATCATGAATTGAGTATTGTTAAGCAAATGTAGGAATAATTCAGGCTTTCTGCTAAAACTGAAAGGAAGATATAGGCCCATCTGCATGGTCCGGACATCCTGAGACTGAGATTTCAAAGCAAAATGATGAAGATGATTTTAGCGTCTGTATTTCCTGAATAGATAAAAAAGAAGTAAATTTGTTGCGTAAGGCGGGCATAGCTCAGTGGTAGAGCATTAGCTTCCCAAGCTGAGGGTCGTGGGTTCGAGCCCCATTGCCCGCTCATCAAAACTCTCTGTTCACAGGGAGTTTTTTTATCAATGTCAGTGAAAAAATATTTCAATTCTCTTGTTTCTTTGAAATAAAATGTATCTTTGCACTCCCAATGGCAAGATTATACATAATAAATCTTGCAAACAGAGGGAGTTTAGCTCAGCTGGTTCAGAGCATTCCGATTAAAATCGGAAGGGTCGGGAAAAGTTGATTGAAATATTGGGAGTTTAGCTCAGCTGGTTCAGAGCATTCCGATTAAAATCGGAAGGGTCGGGA
>CAZVKW010000025.1:26362-30373 GCA_964627945.1 uncultured Lentimicrobiaceae bacterium | reverse complement strand
CTGCCTTCCTTGTAAAAACGGTTCGGCTTTATATCGAAAGGCGCAAAAAGTGGGTGAAATACATGCTCCGATTGCTCGAAAACAAGCACCGCCTGCACATTTCCAAGGCACCAGGCATTGATATCGTTGCGCGATATGGTTTCAATAGTCACCTTTGAATAAGGCGCCATCTGACCATAATCAACATTCTGAATATTGTTTTCGTTACGAAGACTCAGGCTGTAAAGCATTTCGGCCGGGGTGTGGTTGATGAGAACCACATCGAGCAATCCGGTAAGTATCCACTGTTGTTCGTGTGGAAGAAAAGCAAGGTAAATACCTTCTGTTTCAGGGTTTTTAGCAAAACGGCGCAGCTTTCCCTTCCGCGATTCTTCTTCTGTTTCTTCCTCCTGCCGGGCTTTGTCGAGCAGTTCCTTTTGCAGTTTATCGAGGGATTCTTTGCGCTGATCACCTGCCATTGCTGCCGGATTGGCCGGAACGAGTTCGTTCATGAGCACAGGAATATCAAAACCGTCTTCAATGGCCACCATCACCGTGCGACTGTCGACCAGTTTACTGATCGTTCCGCCACCCATCGTATTCAGAAACCTTACCTTATCACCTATCGTAAATTTTTGCATTCCTTCAATTTGGAGCAAAAATAGTTATAAAACAGTCTGGGGCATTTTGCAGGAGACGGGGGTAAATGTTAAAAAAATGAAAATGGAGAATTTAGGGAAGTGGAGATTTGGAGATTTGGGAATGAGTGAATTTGAAAATGGGAACATGCTTAGTCAGAAATCCTGTTGAAAGATTGTCAGAATGCAAGCATGGGAATAAGGCAATCTATAATATATTCTGTTTCTATAATAAATTTGGGTTTGGATTTCAATTAAGGCTGAGACAATTATATGTAGCTGATTGCATAGTACTTAGCTGTCAACTAACGCGAATGATTGTGACGGAAACGTAGCTTCAACTATGTTTCCAAACTAGTCATTAGTCATAGCCTTTTATTACCATGATGTACTCTTATGTCTTTTATTAATTTATTTGTAAATATTTCCGACCCTTTTTTGTTTAGGTGCTCTGAATTATAAAAAAATTGCTTTTGCATACACATTGTATCTTTTGAATAATCTATAAATTGCAAACTATATTTGTTGGCGAAATGCTGATATTTTGAAATTATTTCTTTTCTGTTTTTTACAAAAAACTGTCCCTCAATATATTCTGGTGAAAAAACAAGCGTTATCTTAATATTATTATTAGAGCACTCATTAATGAATTTTTCAAATAGATTGACTGTTGAAGAATCAAGTTTAACCTCATAATAATCAACTTTAGATTTAGCTCTATCTAAATCATTCGTCCAATTTTTTTCCATCCCCATATACCCTCTTATTCTTGAAGGAACAATTTTACAATCGATCATACTCCTAAATGCAGCCTTTAATGCCCCACTTTCAAGGAAATATCTGCATAATGGTATATAATAGTCAAAAGTTGAAAACCCAATATATGATGACGTATATTGATAGATGTCATTATTCAATAAAAGAAAAGGTAAGAATTGTTGGTAATTGTACAAGTCACATCTTTTTTGTAATGTAAATATATCAAGGGACATGATTATATGTGCGGGTTTTTTATTGAATTTTAATAATTCTTTATGTCTAAAATATTGCAGCCAAAAATTATGACCCTCAATACCAAGATTATAAGAACTAATTTGTAAACTGTCTTCGATTATTTTTGGATTAATATGAACCCATGCTCTTGATGAACCATAAATTACTAAATCAGAATTTATATTGCCCGTATAAATATCATTCCAAACATTTAATTCACCAACAGCATAATTTTTCGATTCTGCGAGATATTTAGAAATTATATAGTCTGTTGGATACATAACTACTAAAATTGGTAGAATGAAAACAAATATTCTTAATAGAAATTTACTCATAATTAGACTTAAAACTGAAAATAAATGAATTGTTGTTCTTTGCCTCCAAACCAAAATATTGCAATGATAATTGCATAATACATGGAATGCCTTAAAGGGCGTTTCCACGTAACTCCTATATGTGCGATTGCATAATATTGCTCTCTCCCCAGCCATTCAACGATTAAAAATATACTAGTTAGAAAAACTATTGGCATTGCATTCCCAATCCCAGGGAAATATGGTTTTGTAAACAATGAACTAGAAAATATTTCAGATATATAACTAAAAGCATGAGTAAGGCTAACTGCACGAAAGAAAATCCAAGCAAATACAGTTAAACTAAATGTAATTCCAATAGAAAAAAATTCTTTTATAGTTGGCAGATATTTAGCACTTGCTACAATATCAAGATTGTTTCTGTGTGTATTGAAAACAATTGAAGGCATTATATATAGAGCATTTAAAAAGCCCCAAACAATAAATGTCCAATTAGCACCGTGCCAAAAACCACTTAGAAGAAAAATTATAAGTGTATTTCGAATCTTCATCCACATTCCTCCTTTACTGCCTCCTAAAGGTATATAGAGGTAATCCTTAAACCATGAAGAAAGCGAAATGTGCCAACGTCTCCAAAATTCAGCAATGTCTCTTGAGAAATATGGAAAAGCAAAGTTTCTTAAAAGGTCAATTCCAAATAGTCTTGCTGCACCTATAGCAATATCAGAGTAACCTGAAAAGTCACAATAGATTTGAAAAGTAAAAAACAATGCCCCTATAACAAGCGTACTTCCAGAATAGTCAGTAGAATTATTGAAAATTGTATTTGCATATTCAGCACAATTATCAGCAATGACAATTTTCTTGAATAAACCCCATAATATTTGTCTCAATCCATCAACCGCTTTTGAATAATCAAATTCCTTGTTTCTGAGAATTTGAGGCAAAAGATGTGTTGCTCTTTCTATTGGTCCGGCTACAAGTAAAGGGAAAAAGCTAACGAAAACGGAATAGTTGATAAAGTTTCTTTCAGGTTTAATTTTATCTTTATAGAGGTCAAGAACATAGGATAAACCATGAAAAGTATAAAAAGAAATCCCCACTGGTAATATCACTTGTAACGAACCTAAATTTGCTTTTAATCCTAATTGTGATAGTCCGTCAGCAAATGAAGTTGCAAAAAAGTTATAATATTTAAAAACTCCAAGAAAACCTAAGTTGATACCTATACTAAGCCACAACCAAATCATTTTCTTTCTCTTTGTTGTAGCTTCGTGTATTTTAATACCTGTAAAATAATCTAATAAGGTAGAGAAGATAAGTAAAAACATAAACCTCCAGTCCCAACAAGCATAAAAAAAGTAACTTGAAAAGAGTAGTAAAATATTTTGAAGTCCTAAATTTCCTTTTGTCGCAAACCAGTATAGTATAAAAACAATAGGTAAGAATATTGCAAAATTTATTGAGTTAAAAAGCATACTGTTTGTCTATTTTGAAATTTTTAACTTGTTCTCTGTCTGTCTGTTAATTTTAGTCTTAGTGTTAACAAATGCCTAATCGCCATTCTAAAATTTATTTTGTAAAATTGATACACTGAAAGCAAATAACCTAGCAGACAATCAAAACAAACGGACTGTGTTGCATTGTTTGTATTAAAAAAACCGACTTTTTGCATTGGTGAAGTTTGTAAATTAGGTTTATTTGTTGCTTGAATAAAACAAATTTAAACCATTTCTTCAACGAAAATTAATTTCTCAACGGACAATTTTTTATCAATTCATTACAAAATCAATAGGTTCACGATTTCCTTTACCCTATCAATGTTTACTATATTTCAGTTACTAAAACCTCTATTTTGCATTTTAATTTTGAATCTTTCATTTTGCATTCATTCCACTCCCTACTTTAGCTCACTTCGTCCCGCACGTGCGGGATTAGCTCACTCCGAACTTTAAAAACTGATTCACTGAAAATTTAATATCTTTGCCCGCCTGTTTTTAGCATGGAAACCATTTGAAATGAAGAATTTTATAGTACGAACAGTTTACGGTTTCATCTTCGCAGTCGTGGTGGTTGGGTCCATCCTC
>CAZVKW010000025.1:0-26262 GCA_964627945.1 uncultured Lentimicrobiaceae bacterium | reverse complement strand
CCAAGGCATTATGCACCCGTTTTTTATGTGGCATTGCCATCGGCGCTCACCCTGTTTTTTTATAGTACTGAATTTGTGGGCGAAGCTGCCGGACCGGTTTTATTGCTTGTTGTGATTGTAACTGTCTGGGTGAACGACACTTTCGCTTATCTGACAGGAAGCCTGATCGGAAAACACCGCCTTTATGAAAGAATTTCACCCAAGAAAAGTTGGGAAGGAAGTATCGGCGGACTCTTTTTTTGTTTGTTTATAGCCGCTATGTTTGCCCATTACAGTAATTATATTTCAGTTGACCGCGCCCTGATTATTGCCATCCTCGTGGTGGTCTTTGGCAGCCTCGGCGATCTGATCGAATCGATGCTCAAGCGACAGGCAGGCGTAAAAGATTCAGGAAACCTCATTCCCGGTCACGGAGGTATCCTCGACCGATTCGATGCCACCTTTTTCGCTGTTCCTTTTGTATTTGTTTACCTGATAATGACCCGTTAATTATGTATATCCACCGCGAAGGAATTAAAATCGTCAGTGTTTCGGCTGTCATCTATGTAGCAGTCGCAGCCCTGCTCACCTGGCTGATGCCTGAAGAAATCATTTTTCTCGACACACTCTATATCGCTTTTGGACTCATTCTGCTCTGGCAGATCAGCTTTTTCCGCGTACCCGTCCGGAAAGTGAACCAACAGGCCGATGCAGTCGTTTCGGCTGCCGACGGAACCGTTGTTGTGATTGAGGAAGTGACAGAGACTGAGTATTTCAATGACCGCAGAATCCAGATTTCGGTGTTCATGTCGCCTTTTAATGTGCATATCAACTGGTTTCCCATCGAAGGTGAAGTCTGTTACGTGAAATATCATCCCGGAAAATTCCTCTTTGCCAACAATCCGAAATCTTCGACTGATAACGAAAGAAATACAGTTGTTGTGAGAGATAAGAAAGGAAGAGAAGTGCTTTTCCGCCAGATTGCCGGTATGATGGCCCGCCGCATCGTTTGTTACACCACAAAAGGAAAACCGGCCCCACAGGGAGGAGAATTCGGATTAATCCGTTTCGGTTCAAGGGTAGATTTTTTCGTGCCGGTAGATGCCGAAGTAATGGTGAAAATCGGTGATAAGGTTCAGGGAAAGAAAACTGTGCTTGCCCGCTTTCAGAAATAAGCTATCAACTCTTTCAGATCAAATATCTCAATCGTAGGTAAAGCCTCATGTTCAATCCTTTCCGGATTGAAAAATACCTGATCCATGCCAACATTGGCAGCACCGATGATGTCTACTTCGAGGTCGTCACCAACCATGATGCTTTCTGAAGCAAGCGCACCGGCACGTTGTAGGGCAAATTCAAAAATTGCAGGATCGGGTTTCTTTACACCGGCTTCCTCCGAAGTGACGATCGATGTGAAATACGGACGCAGCCCGGAAGCATCGAGTTTGATGGTCTGCACTTCTTCAAATCCATTGGTAATCAAATGAATATCAACCTTCCCAAAAAGATAATCAAGTGTTTCAATGGTGTTCGGGAACAGGAAAACATTGCGTGGCGAACGGTAGAGATAATCTTCTGAAATTTCTTCAGCCAGCGCCGGATCATCCACACCAAATGTCTTTAGCGTCTCACCGAATCGAATACCACGTAGTACGGCTTTCTCCATCAATCCCTTGCGATAAAGATCCCAATAATACTCATTGAATTTGTTATACACTTTCAGAAAATCCTCCACCGAAGGTATACCACGATCGTTCAGACGATAATGTGTAAAAAGGTCGATAAAGGTGTGGTGTGAACTGGAATCGAAATCCCACAATGTGCGGTCGAGATCAAAAAAAAGGTGTTTATAATGCTTCTTCGTCATATTCAAAAGTGAGCCCCAAAGGTAAGATTTTAGCGGAAACGGGCGGCCATCTGCCTGTACCACTCGAAAAACAGAACTGCAGCAGCATGTGTCACATTGAGTGAGCGTGTCATGCCCGGGACAGGGATATATACTATCATGGCAGCCTGAGCAAGGATTTCCTTACGGATGCCATTTCGTTCATTTCCAACAATGAAAGCGGGCTTATGAGGCAATTCCGTTTCATACAGATTGCTTGCATTCGCACTTGTCTCAAGTGCTACAATCACACGTTCGCTCATGATTTCTTCCGGAATTGTGCTTGTATTTTCGAATCTCCAATGCAGATTACCGAAACTGCTGGCGGCAACTTTCTGCATTTTAGGCAGGAATTGAGAGTCTTTTTCAGCGAGGAAAAGCAGTTCAGCAGCTCCCAGATTATCAGATAGCCTGACCAAAGCACCGGCATTATCCGGGTTGCGAAGATTATCGGCAATGACAATAGGTCTTGGAATCCGATTGTAAAGTTTCTCAAATTCCATGCCGGCAAAAAGTTCGTTTGATTTGATATAGGTCATGCTTGCAAAGATAGGAAAAGGACGGAAGTCGGGAGATGGAAGTCGGAAGTTGGGAGACCGGAGACCGAAGTCAGATTTTACTTTGGGCAAGGTGTTTTGCGGAGTGACTTGAGTGAATTAAGAGAACGAAGCGAATAAAATAATCCAAGTGAAAGGAGATTTTGCTTCTGTGAATTTTCAATAGAGGTTCTAGTCCTTATGACTTGAACACTCATAGAAAAGGAAAACCATTCCAAGCATTCCCGTTGGGGATTAACAATAAAAGAGTAAGAAGACCGATAACTGAAGTTTGACATTTTTATCCCACAAAAAAAAGGCTGCTTCTTTCGAAGCAACCTTTTTATAAAGAACTGATTGACTGATTATTTTACCATCAGTTTCTGAGTAGCGGTTCCGTTTGCCGTTTCAATGGTGATAAAATACATACCTGTGGTGTATTGATCAAGATTGATTTTGGTTTCTGTATTGTTGATATCGCTGCTGTAAACCATTTGTCCAACATTGTTGGTAATAGTTACATGGCTGATCTGTGAATTGGCCTGCAGATTAACGATGTTTCCAGCTGGGTTCGGGAATACCGATACATATGCTTTTTCACCATTTTCGTTTACACCAACCAGAACTGTGATCCAAACATTGATATTCACCTGTTCGTTATTGAAGTCATTGCTTCTTACATGCAATTTTCCTTTGTACATGGTAAGTTCCTGAAGACCAGCTGCATCGATATTCACTGCAACAGTTTCTGACAAACCTGGTTCAAGAACACCTTCTGTAGGATTGGTTGACAACCAAACCATTCCAGCTTCACCTGTAAGGGTTCCGCGAATATTCCAGTTAACCTGGAAATCAGGATTGTCGCTCAAATGACCCCAACCCGGACCGGTTGAAATCCAGTCACCATCAAGATTAAGTGGACCTGCATCAACACCAGCCGGGAAAATGCCAGCAGGCTGATCCATCCAGTAACCTATCCAGATATCACGTCCGCAAATATAAACCGGGTCAACAAGAACAACAGTTGTCCAGTTGGCAATGTTCGGGAAGAAATCCTGTTCGTAGAGCAGTGCTCCTGGACCAGGAAGGTTGATTGAACCCATATCATAGATCTGGATTTTATGACCATCAGCAAGGTCATTCACAAATACGTCAACAGAAGTAAGATACATTCCATTGTATTGTCCGACCATAGTGCCAGGGAAGCGGGCAGATACTCTCCACTGATTGGCATTGGTCAGACCGATTGCTGATGCATTTTCACCGTCATAATTCAGGGTCACGTCGCGGTTTGCAGGAGCTGCAGGACCAGGAGTATAAGAAGGATCGAATGCAGGAACACCATTGGCTATTGTGTTGGCACCAGCCGGAGCATGTGTCGCAGCTTTCATGGTAGTAGGTTCGTCAAACGAAGGAACGATGTTATAAGTCAGGTTCTGACCACCAATGTTTCCGATTGGAAGATCCTGTGTAATGGTATTTCCTTCAGGAATGGTAAGCAGAATTGAACTTGATGAAATATCAATCGTAGCAGGATCAACACCTTCAGCGATGGTAATATATTCAACATCGTCAACATAGTACAATGGTGTTTCGCCTGAGCCACTTGCAACTCCGGCAAAAAAGTCAACACCGCCTAATTGCAACATACCAGGATCACCTGTTGAAGCATCAAGGCTCCATTGCCATGCCATGATTTGGGTATCATCAAGATAGATATATCCTGAATCCTGATCCAAATCAACAACATTGCGAACTTTAAACCAAATGTCATGGGTATAGGTGAAAGCACCCATTCCCTCGCCACCGGCATTGATCACGCCTGAACCGTCTTCATTGAAGTACAATTCGCTTGCCCATTCAACACCAGGAGCCTCGGTTTTCTGAAAATTGTAATAACCAGCAAAACCTGAAGGGATTTTCATCATCCAGTTTACTTCGAATTTGCCGCTTAATTTATCACCAAGTTTTAAAATAAGGTCAGTAGTACCGTCAACTTTGAATGACTGGGTTGGACTACTTGATTGGGTATTAATGATCAATGCATCTTCGGCTGAACCCGGAGTATTTGTCCATGTTGTCCAGTATTCAGGTATAGCAACAGCTACATAATCACCAGGTGTATAGCTTTCAAAATCATCCTGATAAATGAATTCTTCAACGATAGCTTCATAGGAGAAATCATCAAAATAATAAGTTGGAGTTTCTCCGGTGGCTGCACCGGCATAGAAGTCAATACCACCTAATTGGAGCACGCCCGGATCGCCTTCGGCGGTCAGACTGTATTGCCATTCATAGATAAGTGCTCCGTCGAAGAAAACCTGTGCCCAGTCGTTATTCAGATCGATGAAGTTTTCAACTGTGAACCAGGTATCTTTAGGATAAGTAAATGATGCAGCATCAGTACCACCAGCGTTCATTGTTCCTGAACCGTCAGTGTTAAAATAAAGCTCAAAAGCCCATTCTGTTCCAGGAGCTTCATAATGCTGGAAATTGTAATAACCAGCTTTTCCGGTAGGTACCATCATATCAAAAGTAATCAGGTAATTTCCGGTTGTTTTATTGCCAAGTTTGGCAATAAGGTCGGTTGAACCTTCTACGATAACAGACTGTACAGGGCTCGATGCGAAAGTATTCACGATCGTAGCATCTTCTGCACTACCCGGAAGGTTGGACCATGTTGTCCAAAAATCAGGACTGACAACAGCTACAAAGTCACCTACTGCGTAGCTTTCAAAGTCATCCTGATAAAGGAATTCACGGCTTCCGCTTTTATTGCCTTGTGCTGAGGCAACAGATGCCATCAACATCAAAACAAATGTTGAAACAAAAAGAAGAGTAAATTTTCTCATAATCAGATTGTTAAGTTAATAATTAAGTGTAAATAAATGAAGTAAATGTTTATTTTTATCTTTTTGAAGAGGATAAAATTAAGAAATAAAATAGCTTAATGAAATCTTTTCCCCTGAAAAGTATTTGTTTCTGATAATTTTTTTTCAATTTTCACCAGCACCTGATCATAGCGCAATTGCTGCCATGCCGATGATACCAGAAAACGAGGCGGAACTTCGCCTGCGAAACGCTCGATCATGAAGGAAGGATTCAGTCGTTCGGTTACTTGCACAATAAAATCGATATATGATTCAAGATCAAACAACTGATAATTTTCAGGTTGCGACTGATACTCCTTTGCCATTGCCGTATCCCTGAATATCTGCAACTGATGAAATTTGATGGTGGTTAATGGCAACTGATTGATAATTTGAACAGAATCAAGCATTTGCTGACGTGACTCTCCGGGCAATCCAAAAATAAAATGTGCCCCGACCGAAATACCGGCAGCAGCTGTCATTTCAATTGCCAGCCGGGCATCTTCGAAATTATGGCCACGGTTAACACGTAACAAAGTCTCGTCATACACTGATTCAACACCATATTCAAGCATGATATAGGCCGATTTCTGCAATTCCTTCAGCAAACCGATAATTTCAGCATTGATACAGTCAGGACGTGTACCAATAACCAATCCGACAACGCCCTGGCAGGACAAAGCTTCCTTGTAAAGTTTTTCAAGTTCACCAATCGGCTGATACGTATTGGTATAAGCCTGAAAATAAACAAGATAGTTTTTAGCCCTTCTGTAACGTTTCTGATGAAACTCAATTCCTTCTTCAATCTGCTGTTTTACAGGCTTTTTCGGATGACAATAGGATGGATTAAAGGCATCGTTGCTACAAAAGGTACATCCACCTCGACCTTTGCTTCCGTCGCGGTTCGGACAAGTGAAACCGGCATCCACACTGATTTTCTGCACCCGGGCACCAAATAACTTTCTGAAATACTCTGCATAGCTGTTAAAGCGGCGTTCATTTCCCCAGGGATAGATTACAGTTTCATTCATTGTGCGAAATTACAGATTGGTTCCATTAAAATACAAAAGCCTGCCTTTTGACCGGCAGGCTTTTGTATTGAAAAAATGAAGCTTTTTATTTTGTAGCGCTTTCGAGTCGCTTCATGATCGAGAAAATGAAAATAGCAGCGAGGAAACAACAAATAATGAAGATCCCCCACAACATGAACAAATCGATTTTTCCCCACATCAAACTACCGACAAACAAAAATTTATTTCCGATAGCTGTTGCAAGCAACCAGCCACCCTGCATCAAACCCTGAAAACGGGGTGGAGCAACTTTTGAAACAAAGGATAATCCGATCGGACTCAGGAATAATTCGGCGATGGTAAGAATCAGATAAGAACTCATCAACCAGTAAGGACTCACGCGCATAGCTTCGTCAACGGCTGCTCCACCAAGATCTTTTGGAGATACCAGATTCAGTGATGCGATCAGAACAAGGATAAATCCAAATGCAGCGATAATCATCCCGATACCAATTTTACGTGGTGATGATGGCTCTTTTCCCTTTTTGTTGAGTGCAGTGAAAATTCCCATTACCACAGGAGTTAAAGCAACGATAAACAAGGGGTTAAATGATTGGAAAACTTCTGGTGAAATGGTATTTAAAGCCGGGCTGGTTGAAGCAAAATAATAACATAAATAACCGAATACCAAGAACATAGCTGCTCCGATAAACTTTGTATTTCTTTTCTTATTAAAGAACAATAAAGCTGAACCGGCGATGGCTCCGATCACAGACAAAATTGACCATAAATCGAAAAACAGATTTGTGAAAGGACTCACTAAAATATCAGTATAGTCTCGGGCAAACATCGTGAGCGTCAATCCGTTCTGATGGAACGACATCCAGAAAAAGATCACAACGATGAATACTAAACTTAGTGCTGTGACCCGTGGACGCTCTTCTTTGGTGGATAACTGGAAAATCAATGTAACAAATCCGACAAAAAGTCCAACTGCGAGACCAAGTTTGTAGTTGATATCTTTAATATCGGTAATACTATCCAGGAAATGAAATGCAAGGGCAACAATCACCATCAATCCAGCCGAAATAATGATAGCCTTCAGATTAGTACTCAGGCTCACTGCCTGTTTGTCGGTCGATTTAGCTTCAGCTGCAACTTCTTTATCTTTCGAAGGAAGTAATTTATTGAATATCAGATACACAATCATCGAAACAATCATCGCACCTGCTGCAATACCAAAAGCATAATTGTAACCTGTTGAGAAAACTTTGATATAATCTGTCGCAAACGCACCTAAATCGGCTGCTGATTTTCCTCCACCTGAAATAATGGACGCATCAGCAAATGATTGTAACTGTTCCAGCCCTTTTTCACTCATAGGATTCGCTTTGTCCAGATATTGGTGGCAGAGTGAAGGCAAATTTCCATTTTCCAGATAACCATTGGTTTTTAACCACCATACTTTAATACTTTTTGCCACAAATGGAGCAAAGAAAGCACCGACATTAATCCCCATATAGAAGATCATAAAGGCACTGTCACGGAATTTTCTGTACTTATCATTGTCATACATCTGACCGACAACAGCCTGTAAGTTCCCTTTAAACAAGCCGTTACCAAGGGCAATCACGAACAATGCTGAAATGGAAATCCAAAGTTCTAATCCGGGAACAGCGATGATGCAGTAACCGGCAAACATGATAATTTGTCCGACCAGGATGACCGTTTTGTACTTCTTCGTATAGTCGGCAATCATACCTCCGATTAAGGCCAGTGCATAAATTGCAAAATAAAACCACGAATAGTAACTACCGGCGGCTTCAGCATCGAGCCCATAGCGTGCCTGCAAAAACATGACAAGAATTGCCATCATGGTATAAAACCCGAAGCGTTCGCCCATATTGGTGAAGAATGCTACAAGTAGTCCTTTTGGATGTTCTTTCAACATAAGTTATTGATTTTTTATTGTTTATAAAAATATTTGACTTCGCTCAAGCAGGATCCTGTCGGTTATTGAATCCGGAATCAGGATTTCGGAGGTAAAGATGAAGAAAAAAAGTCACAAATCAGCAATCAATCGAATTATTTGCCAACCGAAAATGAATGTCTCCTTCGATCTGCAAAAGTTAAATGAGGTTAAAAGCGGATAATGACCCTTATTGTATTGTAGCTTTGAATATCTAATTCAAACCGATATGAAACTAAAAACATTGTTATTCAGCATTTTACTTATTGGATTTGCTTCTGTAAGCATGGCCCAGACCACCTCGATCGATAAGATTTTTAACGATTACGCCGGCAAGGAGTTTATTGTTACGATCAATATCACTCCCGAAATGTTCAAACTGGCTGCCGGATTAAGCGATGAGTCAACCGATCCGAAGGTAAAAGAGATCAACGAAGTAGTAAATCAGTTAACGACCCTCAAAATGATCATTTTGAACGATTCTCTGCAAAAAAGCACGATCAACCTTCAGGAGGATGTCAAAAACATTGTGAAAGCAAACGCTTTCAGCGAGTTGATGACCGTTCAGGAACAGCAAAACAAGGTTACATTCTACATTAAAAAAGCTGGAAATGACAGGATTACAGAGATGCTAATGATTGCAGGCGAACCAAAAAATGTAGTTGTCATGAATTTCACAGGAAATATTGATCTGAAAACCATTGGTCGCCTTTCGAAAACCATGAAAATCGAAGGCATGGAACAACTCGAATTGCTGAATAAGAAAAAATGATAAAAGATCAGGTCAATTGAAGCTAACAGATTGATTATAAGGAATATAAACTAATCAAAATATTAGTGAACGACCGAAATTTTTCTTGAAATGCTTCCGCTTTCGCTTTTGATTACGACAAAATATAGGCCGTTTTTAAGTGAAAGTGTTGAAATCGTTTCTTTCTGCATTCCTTTCTTTCTGAAACCATTCATCACGTCTATAACCAAATGGCCATATTCGTCAACAACATAAATCGCCATTTTGCCTGATTTCTGATGAGTAAATTTGATTGATACCTTTTCATCTGCCGGGTTCGGAAAAACAGAAACAGATTCTGAAAACATCTGATATTCAGATAGTCCAGTAATCATCGTGATGGCACTATCAATTGCTTTTTCAAGCATTTTACCATCAACTGAATAGTCTGACATAAAGAAGACCTGATGTCCGGAACCGGCAGCAACGACAACTTTTGGCATGGCTGCTTCACCATAATCAGACATTTTTATGGCGGAATCGGAAAACTTCAGGGTGTTTTGCATTCCGTATGTTTTGGCCCATAAAGTGAGTGAAGAACATTCCGTATTGGCTAAATCATCACAAATCAGCATATTTACCATGCCCGAAAGACTGTCCTGATAGCTTTGAACAATTTCATATGTGGTTTGCAAAGGTTCAATACAACTGCCACACGGCATTGCCCAGCAAATGACCACTACCCTGGACGAATCCAGTTCAGAAAACAGATGAAAATCTGTTCCGTCGCAACTGATCGCAGTAAAATCAGTAGCCGTCTGGGAATAGGCTCCAAAACTTAAAACGCATATAATCAGAGATATAAATAATTTCTTCATCGTTTTTTCAGGATTCAAAATGAAAATGAAATAATAAATCAGGTTTTCAAGCGCCCAAATATACAGGCTTTTCTTTGCAAGCTGCTTTTTTCTGATTTGGGCTAATTCTTATTTTGATGTGCTGTCAAGATTTGAAGTATTTTAAAATTGATAAATCGAGCATTTTGATTTTAATTTCTCTTCACTTCTTAAAGAGAAAGATTTTAGGATGAAATATTAAAGCTTAATCTGTTGTTATTTTGTTAATTGCACATGAAATGTTTTCTAAAGCATAACGCCTTGGTTCTGAAAAACGACCTTAAATTGTTTGGACTGCAAAACAAGAAGCTTGTCCATGGAAATGGGCTTGAAAAGCGACCCCGAAGGAGCTTAGAAATTCTATTCTTCTAAATAAATCAAATAGCTCCGGCTTGGGTCGCGCTGGGGACAAGCTTCGTTAGTTTTGCGTTCAAAGAATTTTAAGTCTAGAACTTTTGTTACTTTTCTTTCATGAGAAAAGTAAGAAACGAATAAATGAAACCCACATTGTTGTCCTTTTGAAAGCCAAAAGGACCTACTGAGCGAAGCGATCTCATGAACTCCGATTAAAATCGATTGATAGGTGAATAAAAGCTTATGTCTGAACGAAGCGTCCCCGCACTCTGTCAAAACACTGTAAATCCAGGCAAAGTAGTGGATTGAAACAATTTCTGTTTTGTACTTAATGAAAACAATTTCAACGAATTGTTTCATCCAAACGGCCTTTGGGCCGACTTTGCCGGATTTCCTTGTGTTTCGACATTCACGCCCCGTCTGGCCCGCCTCCCGAAAGCATTCGGGAAGACCAGCCAGCGCGCTGCTTCGTAAATTAATTCGATAGAATAATTCGTTTTACAAAGGTATTTTAACCTCGAATTAGGACTCTATTTATAAAGGCCAGCACAACTAATTAATATTAAGCTCTGATTTGGAGATGCAAGGGATTATGATGAATACGTATCGTTCAATTTTGAAGGGGCATAAGTACTTTTTTGCTACTTTTGCGCCTTATTTTACGCACAATCTTCTTATAATTCTATGGAAATCAGCAGCAAATACGATCCATCAACAACTGAAAACAAATGGTATTCACATTGGATGGCCAAAGGATATTTTCATTCGGTTCCTGATCAGCGCGAAGCATATACTATCGTCATTCCTCCGCCCAATGTTACCGGTGTTTTGCATATGGGTCATATGCTCAACAATACCATTCAGGATGTTTTGATTCGTCGTGCCAGAATGCAGGGTAAGAATGCATGCTGGGTGCCGGGTACCGATCATGCTTCCATCGCCACCGAGGCCAAAGTGGTGAACAAACTGAAACAGGAAGGAATCGATAAAGCAGATATCAGCCGCGAGGAATTCATGCGTCACGCATGGGAATGGCGCGAAAAACACGGCGGTATCATCCTCGAACAGTTGAAAAAACTGGGTGCATCCTGCGACTGGGAACGCACTGCTTTTACCATGGACGAATCATTATCGGAATCGGTCATTGACACTTTTATTGATTTATACAACAAAGGTCTGATTTACAGAGGTGTACGTATGGTCAACTGGGATCCTCAGGCCCTGACAGCTGTCTCTGACGAAGAAGTGATTTACAAAGAACTCAATTCAAAGCTCTATTATATTCGTTATCAGGTAGATGGAGAAAATGACTTCATCACAATCGCAACAACCCGGCCTGAAACAATTCTGGGAGATACGGCTATTTGTGTGCATCCTGATGATGAAAGATATTTACGATTCCGTGGCAAAAAAGTTCTCGTACCGCTGATCAATCGCGCCATTCCGGTGATCGCCGATGAATATGTCGACCGTGAATTCGGAACCGGCGCCCTGAAAATCACACCGGCACATGATATCAATGACTATTATATCGGCATCAAACACAAATTGCCGACCATTGATATTTTCAATCCGAACGGAACGCTCAGCGATGCAGCAACAATTCTGATCGGTACCGACCGTTTTGAAGCCCGCAAACAAATCATTCCGCTGCTCGATACTGCCGGAAACATCGTAAAAATTGAAGAATACGCCAATAAGGTTGGCTATTCCGAACGGACAGACGCCGTTATTGAACCAAAATTGTCGCTTCAATGGTTCCTGAAAATGGAAGAACTGGCCAAACCGGCGCTTGAAGTAGTTGAAAATGATACCGTTAAATTTCATCCGCCGAAATTCAAGAACATCTACCGTCACTGGATGGAAAACGTAAAAGACTGGTGTATCTCGCGTCAGCTTTGGTGGGGACAGCAGATTCCGGTTTATTATCTTCCTGATGGTGAGATGATTGTAGCGAAATCAAAGGAAGAAGCTTTTGCAAAACTTCAGGCTGAGAATCCGCAAACAACTTTTACATTGAACGATCTTCGTCAGGACGAAGACGTGGTCGACACCTGGTTTTCATCCTGGTTGTGGCCAATTTCGGTATTCGACGGAATCAGACATCCTGACAATGAAGAGATTAAATATTATTATCCGACCAATGACCTGATCACGGCACCCGACATTATTTTCTTCTGGGTTGCACGAATGATCATGGCCGGAATTGAATACCGGAATGAAGTTCCGTTTGGAAATGTGTATTATACCGGAATCGTACGCGACAAACTGGGCCGGAAAATGTCGAAAACCCTCGGTAACTCACCCGATCCGCTCGATCTGATCGAGCAGTATGGTGCCGATGGTGTTCGCGTTGGCATGTTGCTTACTGCTCCGGCTGGAAACGACCTACCATTCGATGCTTCACTCTGTGAACAGGGTCGTAATTTCAGCAACAAGATATGGAATGCTTTACGACTCGTAAAAGGCTGGCAAACAAATGATTCCATTCCGCAACCCGAAACATCAGCAATCGCGGTAAAATGGTTTGAGGCTCGTTTCAATCAGGCATTGGCCGAGGCGGAAGATCATTTTGAAAAATACAGACTGTCGGATGCCCTGATGACACTTTACAAACTTGTCTGGGATGATTTTTGCGCCTGGTACCTCGAAATGATCAAACCCGGACTGAATCAACCCATTGATTCAGTAACGTTTCATGCAACAACTGCTTTCTTCGAAAAACTGATGAAAAGCCTGCATCCTTTCATGCCTTTCATCACCGAAGAAATCTGGCATATCCTTGATGATCGTAAAGAAGGTGATGATATGATTGTATCTGAAATGCCTTTTCCGGGTGAATTCAATGCACAGATTCTCAGTCAGTTTGCCTTTGCCGAAGAAGTGATCAACGGCATCAGGAAAGTACGGGCCGAGAAAAATATTCCTTACCGCGAAGCCATCGAACTGAAGATCAAATCTTCAGCTGGAAATATCGACACAACGTTTGATGATTTAACTGCCAAATTGTGCAATATCAGTGCAATAGACTATGTTGACCAAACACCGGAAGGTGCCTTTGGTTTCGTGGCCCGTTCAACAGAATTCTTTATTCCAGTTTCGCAAAATGTTGATATTGAAGCAGAAATAGAAAAACTGAACGAAGAGCTCATCTACACACAGGGATTTCATGCCTCGGTTGCAAAGAAACTCAGCAATGAACGTTTCGTTGCCGGAGCTCCCGCGCAGGTTGTTGAACTGGAACGCAAGAAAATGGCAGATGCTGAATCCAGAATCAAGGTTCTGGAACAGCAGATCAAATCGTTTTCGTGATCATCTGATGCGAAATATTCGCAAAAATTGATTCAGGCAAAAAGTGAATGATTGATTTACATTTTGTCTGAAACAATTCTGACATAAGCTTGTTATGCAACCAATACTTTTGCATTTTTAAATCAATTTTATGCGTTCAATTCAGTTTCTTGTTTTCTTCAGCGTGGTGATCACGATTCATCTGCTGGTGAACTCCTACATTTTTTTTCGTGGTCTCAAGACCTTTGATTCGCTGAGCAGCGAACGAACCTATTATACCATAATATACTGGTTTTTAGCCCTTTCATACATTGTTGGAAGAGTTTTGGAACGTACTTATCCGGGAGCGATGAGTAATTTTTTCACCTGGACTGGCTCTTTCTGGCTTGCAGCCATGTTGTATCTTTTTCTGATCGTGCTCATCATCGATATTTTCCGACTTACCGATCATTTCATTCCCTTTTTAGATAAAGTATTGCCCGACATCATTTTACAGAAACCAAAACTCATCACCTATGCTGTTCTTTCCTTCGTTTTCCTGCTGATTGCCGCCGGACATCTGAACGCAATTTTTCCAAGAACGCATCATCTCACCATCGAACTCAAAGGAAAAAAGACTGACCGGGATGAACTGACTCTTGCAGTTGTTTCCGATATACATCTGGGAACCATCGTTTCGAAAAACCGAATCCGCCGTATAGTCGATCAGATCAATGCAACCCATCCCGATGTTATACTGCTGGCCGGTGATATTGTGGATGAAGATCTGGCGCCTGTAATCAGCGAAAATCTGGGCGCCACGCTAACGAAACTGAAAGCACCACTTGGCGTGATCGGGATCACCGGAAATCATGAGTTTATCGGCGGCGTTGAACCTGCCGTAAAATACCTCAGAGAGCATGGAATCAATATTTTACGTGATTCAGTTGTTGAAATAGCGAGGAATATTTTTGTAGTTGGTCGCGAAGATTTGCAAGCAAAAGCTTTCGGTTCAAAAGGCAGGAAGGAACTCAGGGATTTTAACCCGAAAACCAACGATACAATCACCACAATTTTACTCGATCATCAGCCGGCTGCCATCGCCGAAGCGGAAGATAACAAAGCGGATCTGATGTTATCAGGTCATACGCATCATGGTCAGATTTGGCCATTAAACTACATTACATCAGCCGTTTACCGATTGAGCTGGGGATACAAGCAGTTTGGCAATACACATGCTTATGTTTCAAGCGGCATCGGAAGCTGGGGCCCACCGGTGAGAATCGGAAACCGTCCGGAGGTGGTTGTCATAACATTGAAATTTGTCGAATAATCCTTTGTCAGGCTTTCTAGAATCAGAGAATCAGCGAAGAAGCCTCTGAACGAGATTTAAAAATTGTTAAAAATCCGCGGTCAATGACCGGACATGAAACTGATTTCAAATGCTGATATTCGTAGATTTGCAGTAAATTCGAAAAAACAACTATGTAAACATCTGACATAGTGATATTTAGATATTAACTGGAATCAGATAGACAAATTCAAAAATCAAGAATCATTTTCATCTCTCATCAGAGTCCTTCGGGAAGCATATCTGACGCCAATCGAAGCATGATTTTTAATACATTTGCACACCAAAGCGAAATCACATGTCATTTGATTCAGAAAAATTTGTCGGCGAAGGTCTTACCTACGACGATGTCTTGCTCGTACCGGCCAAGAGTTCTGTGCTTCCGCGCGAAGTAAGCCTCCACACCATGTTTTCAAGGAATATCCGTTTGAATATTCCTATCGTCTCAGCAGCCATGGATACCGTTACCGATGCCATCATGGCGATTGCTATGGCGCAGGTAGGCGGAATCGGTGTTTTGCACAAAAACATGAGCATTCAGCGGCAAGCTGCAGAAGTACGTAAGGTGAAACGTGCGGAAAATGGGATGATTATTGATCCTATTACCCTAAACGTCGATGCCAAAGTGGCTGATGCCGTGAATATTATGAAGGAATTTCACATTGGTGGATTCCCGGTAGTTGACAAAGACAACCACCTCGTGGGAATTGTTACCAACCGTGATTTGCGTTTTGAACGCAAACTTAACCGGCCGATCGCCGAGGTTATGACAACCAATAATCTGATCACAACCACCGAGTTCACTGATTTTGAGAAAGCTGCTGATATTCTGCAGGAATATCGTATCGAGAAACTACCTGTTGTCGACAAAAACAACCGTCTGATCGGACTGATCACCTACAAAGACATCATCAAAATAAAGGAACGTCCGGATGCCTGCAAGGACGAACGTGGTCGTTTGCGTGTAGCAGCAGCTGTTGGAATTGCTTCAAATACCCTCGAACGTGTGGAAGCACTTGTTAATGAAGGTGTTGACGCAATTGTTGTTGATACAGCGCATGGTCACTCCCAGGGCGTGATCGAGATGTCGAAGAAAATAAAATCCTTATATCCGCATATTGATCTGGTTATTGGTAATATCGCTACGGCAGAAGCCGCCAGAGATCTTATCGCAGCCGGAGCTGATGGAATCAAAGTCGGAATTGGTCCGGGATCGATCTGCACCACCCGCATCATCGCCGGAGTGGGTGTTCCGCAGCTCACTGCTGTTTACGACGTTGCCAAAGCCCTGAAAGGAACCGGAATTCCGGTTATCGCCGACGGTGGAATCCGTTATACGGGCGATATCGTAAAAGCACTCGTTGCCGGAGCCTCTACCATCATGGCCGGATCACTCTTTGCCGGGGTTGAAGAATCACCGGGCGAAACCATCATTTTTGAAGGACGTAAATTTAAAACATACCGCGGCATGGGAAGTATCGAAGCCATGCAGGAAGGCTCGAAAGACCGCTATTTCCAGGATACCGAAGACGATGTAAAAAAACTAGTTCCTGAAGGTATTGTCGGAAGGGTTCCCTACAAAGGAACACTCTCTGAAGTGATTCATCAGCTCACGGGCGGTTTACGCGCCGGAATGGGTTATACAGGTTCGGCTACTGTTCCTGATCTGCAAAAAGCGAAATTTATCAAGATCACAGCTGCCGGCGTACACGAAAGTCATCCGCATGATATCACCATCACCCGTGAAGCACCAAACTACAGCAGAAGTAATTAAAAAATAATCAACATCTTATTGAAAGAGAATAATTTAAAACCTGAAATACATTTGATATGAAGAGAATAGCCCGTTTAATTTCGATTTTTGTTATTTTATTGATTGCTTTCCAGGCAACAGCACAGAAGAAACTGGATAAATCAGTACTTCTGACTATTGGTAATGAACAAGTTACAGTAAAAGAGCTTGTTGATGTTTACAAGAAAAACAATGTGAATAATGAAATGATCGACAAAAAATCGATCGAAGAATATGTTGATCTGTACATCAACTTCCGCCTGAAAGTACTTGAGGCTGAAAGCCGTCAGATGGATACCGCCAAATCATTTCAGAAAGAACTGAATGGTTATCGTGAGCAACTGGCCAAACCTTATTTTACCGACAGCAAAGTGAGTGATGAACTTCTTCAGGAAGCATACAACCGCAAACTGAAAGATATCCGTGCCAGTCATATCCTGATCAAACTCGATAAAGACGCCTCCCCTGCTGATACAATGGCTGCATACAACAAGATCAACGACTTACGCAACCGCATCCTGAAAGGAGAAGATTTTGGAAAAGTTGCCATGGAAGCTTCTGATGACCCATCGGCACGCGACCGTGAGGCAGTTCCGAACCAGAGTCCTTACCGTCCGGGAAACAAAGGTGATCTGGGTTATTTCTCTGTATTTGATATGGTTTACCCCTTCGAAAACGGGGCTTTCAATACTCCGGCCGGACAGGTTTCGAAACCCATCCGTACAGATTATGGCTATCACATCATCAAGGTAGTTGAAGTTCTCGACGCAGTTGGAACAATCGAAGTTGCCCATATTTACGTGGCTCTTCCACCGGAAGCCGACAGCGCTGCTTTGGCCGAAAAGAAAGATAAAATCAACAATATCAGCACTAAAATTCACGAAGGAATGAGTTTTGAAGAAGCTGTCCGTCAGTTCTCCGAAGATCGCGGATCAGCCAGCCGCAACGGAAAACTGAGCAAATTCACTTCGAGCCGTATCGTTCCTGAATTCGTTGAAACAGTGAATAAACTGAAAGTTGGCGATGTTTCGGAACCTGTTCAAACCATGTACGGCTTCCATATCATCAAACTGCTGACAATTGAAAAACCGGGAACTTTTGACCAGGAAAAAGATAAACTGAAAGAACGTCTTGCCAAAGATGCCCGTTCGAAGAAAAGCGAAGAAGCTGTGATCAATAAGATCAAGAAAGATGCAAAATTCAAGGAAAACAAGGATAATCTTGCCGCTTTCACCGCCACTTTCGACAGTACTTTAACACTTGGAATCTATAACGCCACATCGGCCCGCGCATCACAGAACGAAGTTTTCCGTCTGGGATACAAACCATGTCCTGTTGTTCACAGAGCCCAGGCAAAAGACCCGAAAAATATTGCCCATATTTATACTGATGGCCAATTGGCTTCCTATATCGCTAAAAATCAGGCAAAACAAGAAAATATCACCCCTTCGATGTACGCTTACAAACTCTACAAAGGATTTGTGAGTGAATCATGTCTGGCCTACGAAGATGCCCGCCTCGAATCAAAATACCCCGAGTTTTCGACTTTGATGAATGAATACCGCGATGGAATCCTTTTGTTTGATCTGACCGATAAAATGGTCTGGACAAAAGCCGTGAAAGATTCTGCCGGACTGGCAAATTTCTATCAGGACAACAAACAGAACTACGTATGGGCAGAACGTGCAGAAGCAACTATTTTCACCGTAACAAATCCGGAGGAAGTTGGCCGTGTACGTAATATTCTCCATAAACTCACTGATGATCAGGCAATTGTTGCCCAGCTTGCTGCCGACAGCATCTATTCTGTAAAAATTCAGAACGGAAAATTTGAAAAAGGTGACAACAATTATGTTGATATGACCGAATGGAAACTTGGTTTATCCAATGATCTAAACTCAAGCGTTGACAAAAACATTGTTTTCGTGAACGTTAAAGCCATTCATCCTCCGCAGGTAAAAGAACTCGCCGAAGCCAAAGGCATCATCACAAGCGATTATCAGAGCTTCCTCGAAAAGAAATGGATAGAAGAACTCAGAGCAAAATTTCCGGTAACCATTCATCAGGACGTTTTGGAAAAAGTTAAAGCAAAATACTGAAAATGCGTCATTTTCTGATGTTTCTTATGGCATTGATAAGTTTGTCTTCCTGTTCGTCCTGGATGAAAGAGGAAGACAAACTTATTGCTGAAGTGTATGATTACAAGCTATATGCATCTGACATTATGGCCATCGTACCCGAAGGAACAAGTGAAAAAGACAGCGCAGTGATGGTTCAGGGTTTTATCGACAGCTGGATCAGAAAATATCTTATCATTCATCAGGCCGAATACAATCTGACTTCCGAACAGATGGATTTCGAGCAAAAGCTGCAGGATTACCGTAATTCACTGATTATCTATGCGTACGAAAGCGAACTGATCAATCAGAAACTCGATACTGTGGTGACCGAATCGGAGATTCAGGCCTATTACCGACAGAACAGACCCGATTTCGAATTGAAATATAATGTGGTGAAAGCCGTTTATGTGGTTTTACCCATCGATTCGAAGAAAAAAGCCATGTTCAGGAAACTGCTCGATACACGCCGCTTCAGCAATGATTCACTCGAAGATTATGCCGGTAAATATGCCCTTTCGTATTACAATGGCTACCGCAACTGGATTCGTTTCGATGATCTGCTCACCCAGGTTCCGATCAAAACCTACAACCAGGAGCTTTTTTTGCGCGACAACCGCTTCATCGAAATAGATGACAAACCCTTCAGCTATCTGGTTTTGATACATGATTTCATCATAGCCGAAAGTCTGTCGCCCCTGGATATGGAACGCGAGAATATCCGGAATATCCTGATAAACAAACGCAAACGCGAACTTCTCAGCCAGATGCATATTGATATCTACGACAAAGCCGTGAAGGAAAACACTTTCAAAATACACAATATTGTAAACAATTGATTTACAATATATTTTACCTAACAAAAGATTGATCCAACGAATATGAAAAATAGCAGATCGAGAACCACGCTACTGACGCCCATTATCCTACTTCTGTCACTGTTTATCGCCGGAAACGCCGGAGCACAGGTCATTGATCAGGTAGTGGCTGTTGTCGGGAAAAATATCATCCTTCAGTCTGATATCGAAAACCAGTACATCCAGTACCGGCTTCAGCGGGGTATCTCAGGAAATGCCAAAACAATCCGTTGTACGATTCTTGAAGATCTTCTTTTTCAGAAACTTTTGCTCAATCAGGCTGAACTCGACAGTATCACGGTAACCGATGCGCAGATCGATGAAGAAATGGATCGTCGTTTGCGCTATTTTATCAGCGAGCTTGGCTCACAGGAAAAGCTGGAAGCCTATTACAACAAGACCATTGTTGAGATCAAAGCTGAGTTGCGCCGACTGGTGAAAGATCAGCTGCTGGGCGATCAGGTTCAGAGCCAGATCATGGAAAAAGTGGAAGTGACACCCTCCGAAATTAAAAATTACCTGAAAGAGCTTCCCAAAGACAGCATCCCGATGGTAAACACCGAATACGAGATCGCTCAGATTGTAAAAAACCCACCCATCAGCATCGACGAAAAACTGGCAGTAAAAGAGCGCCTCTTCGAGCTCAGAAAGCGAATTCTGGGAGGCGAAAGGTTCAGTACGATGGCCGTGCTTTATTCTGAAGATCCGGGATCAGCTAAAAAAGGCGGTGAACTTGGATTTTATGGCCGTGGTGAGTTGTATCCTGAATTTGAAGCTGTAGCTTATAAACTGAAAGACGGCGAAATATCGGAAATAGTTGAAACACAGGCTGGTTTTCATATTTTGCAACTGATCGAACGTCGTGGCGACTATGTAAATGTTCGTCATATCCTGCTGATGGCAAAGGTTTCACCCGAGGCCCTCGACAAAGCACGCATGGAACTCGATTCTATCGCCTTGAAAATCAGAAAGAAAGAAATTACCTTCGATCAGGCAGTTGAGAAATACTCAGAAGAAGCCAACAAATCAAATGGCGGTCTGTTATTGAATCCATACACAGGCGGAACGAGATTCGAAGCTGATATGCTCGATCCTCAGGTTTCGTTTGTCATCGAAAAACTGGCAGTGGGCGAACTCAGCGATCCGGTTCCGATGAAAACAGAAGACGGAAAAGACGCATACCGACTCCTGCTCTTGAAAGAAAAGACAACGCCACACCAGGCCAATGTGAAAGACGATTATAACCGTATCCAGGGCTGGGCGCTCGACAAGAAAAAGAAAAAAGCCATCGACGAATGGATCAGAAGTAAATCGCAAAAAGCCTTTGTGAGCATCACCCCTGATTATTCTGATTGCCTGTTTGACTACGAGTGGAAATCGAATAAATAAACCATTGAAGATCTGATGAATCAATATAAAAACGATGTTGAAGCCGCCGATGCCCTTGTAAAAAGGTATACGGAACTGCGAACAGAAATAGCCAAAGTGATTGTTGGACAGGATGAAGTTGTAAAAAACGCCCTGATCTCCATCTTCTGCAAAGGCCATGTGCTGCTTGTCGGTGTTCCCGGACTGGCCAAAACACTGCTGGTGAACACCATCGGTAAAGTACTGGGTCTCAGTTATAGCCGCATTCAGTTCACTCCCGATCTTATGCCTTCTGATATTATCGGAACGGAAATTCTGGACGAAACCCGCAAATTCAAGTTCATCAAAGGACCTGTTTTTGCCAATATCGTTCTGGCCGACGAAATCAACCGTACGCCACCCAAAACACAGGCTGCCCTGCTCGAAGCCATGCAGGAAAAAGCGATTACCGTAGCCGGACATACACACCATCTGCAGGAACCTTTTTTTGTGCTTGCAACCCAAAACCCGATCGAACAGGAAGGAACCTATCCCCTGCCCGAAGCCCAGCTGGACCGTTTCATGTTTAACCTCTGGCTCGATTATCCTTCCTTCGCCGAAGAAATATCGGTTGTTAAAAACACCACCGCAGGCTTCACCAATGAGGTGAAAGAAGTGATGGGTGCTGAGGAAATCCAGTATTTCCAGCAACTGATCCGCAAAGTGCCGGTAGCCGACAATGTGTATGAGTACGCCGTTGGTCTGGTCGCCAAAACACGTCCGAAAACAGAAGCAGCACACGAATGGACCAATAAATATATCAGTTGGGGAGCCGGTCCGCGTGCGTCACAATACCTGATCATCGGGGCCAAATGTCATGCTTTGATTCATGGCAAATATTCGCCTGATATTGAAGATGTTAGAGCTGTTGCCATGCCCATTCTCCGCCATCGTCTGGTTAGAAATTATACCGCCGAAGCCGAAGGAATTACGATGGAAAGCATCATCGCGAAACTTTTTTAGAATTTCCTGTTTCATATTGCTGCCGGCCACAAACGGAAGAAGCAAAATACCTGCTAATAAAAGATTTAAACTTAATATAAGTTATTGATTATGAACACCAATAAAAAAATTTACTGGGGACTTGGCATCATTCTGGCACTGCTGCTCGCCGTTTGGTATTTCTCCGGAAGCAAAACGGGTGATACTGTCCTGCTTGAAGCACCCGTTAAAAAAGGACTTTTTGTGATCAGCGTGACCACAACCGGTGAGCTTGAAGCCAAAAATTCGGAAAAGATCTATGGTCCGAACTCATCCGGACTGCGCGAAGCCCGTATCTGGGAACTCAAGATTGACGATATCATCGCCGACGGAAGTATCGTCGATTCAGGCGATTATGTTGCCAACCTCGATCGCACCGAGCTGACCAACAAACTCAAGGACAAAGAGATTGAGATTGAACAATACCAGAACAATTTCACCAAAACACAGCTCGATACCACCATGGAACTCCGGAGCGCGAGAAACGATCTGGTCAACCTGAAATACTCCATGGAAGAAGCACAGATCGCGGTGGATCAGTCGATTTACGAACCACCAGCCTCACAGCGTCAGGTGCAGATTGAGCTCGACAAAGCCCGTCGTTCATTCGATCAGGCCGATAAAAACTATTCGCTTCGCTATGAAAAAGCGGTGGCCAATATGTCGGAAGTGGCAACTGCGCTCAAGAAGAAACAGGGTGAATATCAGAAACTTGTTGAATTGATCAACGAATTCACCGTTCGGGCACCCAAGGCCGGAATGGTAATCTACCAGCGCGACTGGGAAGGTAAAAAACGCGGTATCGGATCAACCGTCAGCGCATGGGAAAACGTGGTGGCTACGCTGCCAAACCTGCGTGAGATGATCACGAAAACCTATGTGAATGAAATCGATATCTCAAAGGTGAAGGTCGGTCAGAAGGTGAATATCGGTATCGATGCCTTCCCGGATAAGAAATTTACCGGTGAAGTGATTGAGGTAGCGAATATCGGTGAGCAGATCCGGAATTCAAATGCCAAGGTGTTTGAAGTGAAGATCGTGGTGAACGAATACGATTCCATCGTAAGGCCTGCCATGACAACCAAAAACAATATCATCACCGATGAGATCGACAGCGTGATGTATATCCCGCTCGAAGCCATGCACAACAAGGATACCATCCAGTTTGTTTATTCCGATGGCCGCCGGAAGGAAGTCGTGACCGGAAAATCGAACGAGAACGAAATCATCATCATGGCCGGAATTGAAGATGGTGCGAGTGTTTTGCTTACCTCACCCGAAGATCCTGAAAGCTATGGTTTTGACTATTTGTCGGAAGATGTTAAAAGTGCCATGAAGCTGAAAAAAGCCGCTGCGGAATCTGAAAAAGTGGAAGCACATCCGCCATTTCCGGGAAAAGGCATGCCGGGAGGTGAGTTCAAACAGCGTCCGGGCGGCGGTCAGCGTCCTAACCGGGGAAATAAGCGATAATCCGCGATGGAAAGGTATTGGGAAATCGTTCAGGTGGCGGTTGAGGCAGTTTTTGCCAACCGTTCACGCTCCATCCTCACAGCGCTCGGGATCATTTTCGGGGTGGCGGCTGTCATCGCCATGATGGCGATCGGCAAGGGCGCCCAGCAGGAAATCCTCGATCAGATCAAGCTGGTTGGTGTGAACAACATCATCGTGAAAGCCAAGATTGAGAAGAATAACAGCGACCAGGAGGAAGAGGGAGGCAAGGAACAACGAAAACAATTTTCGCCCGGTCTGACCCTGCTCGATGCGGAAGGCATCAAAAGCGTGATTCCTACCGTATTGAAAGTGAGTCCGGAAGTGACCTACGAAACCACCCTGATCAACAACGGGAAGAAGCTTCAGGCCAGACTCAACGGTATCACACCCGATTATTTCGATCTGTTTAATCTACAGCTCTCATCGGGGAATATGTTTACCAACGAACAACTCGAAGCAGGCATTCCGGTCTGTATCATCGGACCCGGAATCAAGGCAAAACTCTTTCCTACGATGGATCCCGTTGATCAGTATGTGAAATGCGGAACCATCTGGCTGAAGGTCATCGGGGTGCTCGAAAACAGAATCGTTGGAGCCAAAACAACCGAAGATTTCGGTATAACAGACTATAGCAGCGATATTTACGCTCCTATTCAGACGGTTCTTCTCCGTTACAAGGACCGCTCACTCATCACTTCGGGATCGCTGGGATCGGGAGGCAATACCGTAATCTTCTCGGGCAACAGCGTGATGTCCTTCGGATCGTCAGAAACGGGCGGCGACAACAATTTTCATCAGCTCGACCGCATCGTGGTGCAGGTCGACGATTCAAAGAACCTGAGTGCCACAACGCGTCTGCTCAACCAGATGCTGAAACGGCGTCACCAGCAGGTCGAAGACTTCGAGATCACCGTTCCGGAGCTGCTGCTCAAGCAGGAACAGCGAACCAAAGATATTTTCATCATCGTTCTGGGTGCCATCGCCGGTATCTCGCTGCTCGTTGGCGGAATCGGGATCATGAACATCATGCTTGCTTCGGTGATGGAACGCATCCGGGAGATCGGTGTACGACGCTCCATCGGTGCCACACGACGCGATATCATCTTTCAGTTTCTGGCCGAAGCAACACTCATCAGCGTGAGCGGTGGTGTGATCGGTATCCTGCTGGGTGTGATCATGGCCCGCATCATCACCGAGACAACCGATATCCTGACCATCGTTTCCATCTGGTCGATCGTGATCTCCTTCGGCGTTTCGGCAACGGTAGGGATCGTATTTGGTTATCTTCCGGCCCGCAAAGCTGCTGATCAGGACCCGGTTACTTCATTGAGACACGATTAATTTCAACCAACGCAATAAACCATAAGATGAAAGATATATTATTTGGCAATCGCTTGTTACTGATTGCTTTGCTGTTCATCCTTCTGTCGGCCAACAGCCTGAGCGCACAGGATGAGCCGGTTTACCTCAAGCTCTCGGATGTGATCCAGAAAGCACAGCAACAATCGCCCGACGCACAGATTGCAAAACACCGTTTCAGACGAAGCTACTGGGAGTTCAGGAGCTTCAAGGCAGGTTATCTGCCGAGTCTGCAACTGGAAGCCACTGTCCCGAATTTCACCCGGAGCATCGACCCGATCACGCAATCTGACGGAACAGAAATCTATCAGGAACGTCAGATATCACGCTATTCGGCCAATCTCTCGCTCACACAAAAGGTTGGACTCACCGGCGGGGAAGTTTTTCTGCAATCCGGACTGTCGAGAATCGATAACTTCTATACCGATACTACAACCCGTCAGCTTTTATCATCGCCTGTAACAATCGGTTTCTCCCAGCCTATCTTTGGATTCAATGCCTATAAATGGGATAAGGTGATTGAACCCATGCGTTACGAAGAGGCCCTCCGAACCTACCTCGAAACGAACGAACAGGTGGCCATGACAGCCGTGAACCATTTCTTTAACTTATTACTTGCTCAGGTTGAGAAGTCGATCGCGGTGAAGAATCAGGCGAATTATGATACGCTCTACAATATCGCCAAAGGCCGGTATGTGCTGGGTAAAATAGCCGAGAACGAGCTGCTCCAGTTGGAACTGAACCTTTTGAGTGCCAATGCCGCCATGGAAAATGCCGATCTGGAGTATCAGAATATGCTTTTTACTTTCAAATCGTTTATGCGGATCAAATCGAATCAGCCGCTCATCCTCGTTCCGCCTGCTGAAACCGAACATTTCACCGTGAATGTGGATGAAGCGATCCAAAACGCCAAGACCAATACCTCATCTGGAATCAATTTCGAACGACAGATCCTCGAAGCCGAAAGCCAGCTGAATCAGGCAAGGCTCGATGGCAGGTTTGACGCTTCGCTTTATGCCTCTTTTGGTTTAACCCAGACGGCTGATAATCTGACCAGTGTGTATACCAATCCGCTGGATGAGGAAAGGGTTTCGCTCGGACTGACGATTCCGATCCTCGACTGGGGACAGGCGCGCGGTCGGATCAAAATGGCGGAATCGAACCTCGATCTGGTGAAGACCTCCATCGAACAGGCACGCATCGACTTTGAACAGAACATCTTCCTGCGGGTGATGCATTTCAATATGCAGAAGAACCAGATGCGTATTGCAGCGAAAGCCGATACCGTGGCGCAGAAACGTTTCGACGTGACCCAGAAACGCTATATGATCGGGAAGGTGAATGATGTGCTGGAGCTGAACAATGCGCAGATCGACAACGACAATGCGAAGAAGGGCTATTATAACTC
>CAZVKW010000024.1:28832-30911 GCA_964627945.1 uncultured Lentimicrobiaceae bacterium | reverse complement strand
TCGTCATTAATCGTTTGGCCATCCGTGTTGATCACAATGATTGGCAGGTTTGACTGCAACGAAATAGGTTCGGGAATAACCTCCACCACATCATCAAGATACCAATGCTGACCTACGCCTGAACCATTAAAATCGGGAAAAATGACGATTCGGGTGAAGTTGTAATACGACAATCCGGCGAAGTTAAACTCGAGGCGCGTCCAGCGCCCGGGTTCGGGTGTGAGAATCAATTCCTGCCATGCAGAGACGTCGCTGTTTTCGAACTTCAGCATCACATTGCCGCCGCCGGGAGGAGCTAAAACCGAAATGGCATAGTGTGAAATGCTGTCGAAATTGACAGCTTCCGGAAGATTGCAATACAATAACTCATTTGAATTGACAAGGGTTGTAATTACCAGACAATGGGCCGAGGAGTTGACTGCGTCAGGTTGAGGATTTCCAATCCTTTGCGAAGCGGCATCTATTACCACCCAATTCGGGGTGATTCCATCCCAGTTCGAAATGGTGTCGGCGGTTTGGCCTGAACTGTTGGTAAATAAAAACAGAAATGCGCAAAGGAGGCAGCAGGGTAAGAAAAGACGTAAAGAGTACAAGGTAATAAAGTAATAAAATGATTATCAATAGTTTAAAACAAATAATTCAAGCCAATATAAATACCCTTGTTACCATCCTGTTTGTTGAGTGCCTTACCAATATCGCCAGAAATGATGAAATTTTCGTTCATAACAACTTTCAGTCCGAGGCCCGCGCTGAAATGCATTTTCTCGCTGTCAGCGCTATAATAATCGCTGATCCTGTCTTGTGAACTGATTTCGAGTAATCCGAAATCAACATCTACTTTATCCACCACCTGACCGGCATCTACAAAGGCATTCAAACCGCAATAAATATTCTGTTTACCAATATGTGTGCGGAAGAATTTCCACCTGAATTCGGCGTTTCCGTAGACGATTCCTTCGCCCACAACACGGTTACGCATGATTCCTCTCAGCGATCGTTGTCCGCCAAGACCTTCTGAATAAGCACCTTTCAATTGTGTGGTAATCATGAGCGGAAGGGCATAAAACGGGGTATGTCCTCCAATCTGTTGTTGATAAGAAAGCCGGTAAACAAATGAAAGTTTTTCTTTCACAAGGGTGAAATACTGGCGATGTGTAATGCTTAATTGAGTAAATCCTTTGTCAAGATCGGAAAGTGGTTTGGGTGCAACATACAAAATAACATCTGTCCAGATGCCCTTCATCGGGTTGGGCTGAAAATCGCGGCTGTCGTAGACCAGACCTGCTTTGAGTGCAGTAAAGGTGCCTCCGTCGAGTTCGTTGGCAGGCAGGATTCCCCATTGTTTGTATTTTTCATACAGGCCGGGCTGTTCTTCTAGGGATGGAAGCATTTTATCTTCATCCTTGCCTCGATTCAGCCGGTCAATATCCACTGAGCCAACTTTGAAGGAGTAAAAATCGATTCCGCCTGTCCACTGAATATTTCCTGTACCAATTTTACCAGTGGCATTGGTGATCAAACGCAACATATTCCGTTCAAAACGGTAAAACATACGGCTCTTGTAAGCAGGGTCAGAATCATCCTCCCATGCCGAATTGTACACCGATTCGTAACCGTTGAAACCATGAAAATTAATCGCTTTCTCGGGCATATAACTCAGGTCGAAAGTGGTTTTGATGCCTTTGATCAAACGATCGCTGTCGTAGGAAAAGCGAAGTAATCCGCTGCCTTTGGTATACATCGATGCTTCAACATAAAACATATGGTCGTATACCGGATAGCGACTTCCGTCACCATAATGAAACAGGTTTACAAGCGCTCCGTACTGAAAACCGAGATCGGTATTAAATGAAATTGCGGGCAATGCTCCGAAATTCCAGCCTGTTTTTATCTGTGTTTTTGTTTCGGACTGGGCGGCCATCAGCAGTGGCATCGCCATGATTACCAAAAAGATACGGAAAGTTTTCTTCATGTTTTGAATGTTTAGATTTGAAATCGTTTCACAAAAGAAGGCTTTTCTTACAATTCATCCATTCAAAGATACGTTTTAAGTGTGTTTCATGAACCGGAAGTTTTTAA
>CAZVKW010000024.1:26300-28732 GCA_964627945.1 uncultured Lentimicrobiaceae bacterium | reverse complement strand
TCGAAAACTACGGATTGGGCAACCAAACTGAACGAAATGATCAAAAATGCACCAAGCTGGGACATTGGTGTGATCGTGGGTGTACCGGCCTGGGTACAGATTCTCATGGAACGCATCATCGAAACGTATCATGTGAATTCTATTCACGATATCTGGCCCAATCTTTCGGTGTACGTGCATAGCGGCGTTTCCTTTGCTCCCTACGAAAAGAGTTTTGAAAAACTCTTCAGCAAACCTGTGGTGTATTCTGAAAGTTATCTGGCCTCGGAAGGCTATATTGCCTATCAGAACAGCCTCGAAAACCGCATTATGCAACTGATCGTCGACAACGGAATCTATTTTGAATTTGTTCCTTTTAACGAACAGAATTTCGACTCAGATGGAAATATAAAATCCAATGCTTCTGCGCTTTGTTTAACAGAAGTATCTGAACATGAAGATTATGCCTTACTTCTTTCGACCAATGCCGGTGCATGGCGTTATCTGATTGGTGATACAATCCGTTTTGTGAATGTGGAAAAATGTGAAATCATCATTACTGGACGTACCAAATATTATCTGAGTCTTTGCGGGGAGCATCTTTCAGGCGAAAATATCAATCGCGCTGTTGAAATGCTTCAGGAAGAATTCGATCTTGATATCCGGGAGTTTGCGGTTGCCGGAATACGACACGGTTCCTTGTTCGCCCATCACTGGTATCTGGGTACGGATGATAAAATCGATCCATTGATTGCGCTGCGCAAGATTGACAATTACCTGAACACCCTTAACGATGATTATATGGTTGAACGCACCGAGGCCGTGAAAGAACTTTTCATTTCTATTCTGCCATTGCATGTTTTCAATGATTATATGAAGAAAATCGGGAAAGAAGGAAGTGCCAATAAATTCCCCCGGGTTCTGAAAGGAAAAAGAATGGAAGAATGGCAGGCGTTTTTGCAGGATCAAGGATATGCTGATAAGGTGTATCGACTTGGAAATGATTAACATAAGATCTATTCGGAACCAATATTATGCTGTCAATTGCTTTTGAAGGTCTTTTACTCGGATTAACCTTAGCCACTTTTTTTGGTTTTGGGCCCGCCTTTTTTTCGCTGGTGCAAACAAGCATCCACCGTGGTTTTAATTCGGCTTTGTTTCTGGCAATCGGCATATTTCTCAACGATCTGGTGATGGTGGTGCTCTGCCTGATGGGCGCCGTTCAAATTGTCACCGCGCCTAGCAATTATGTTTGGTTTGGTATTTCAAGCGGAATAATTCTGATCATCTTTGGATTATTCACTTATAGCCGGAAAGTTGTGAGTACTGTTCCGGATACCGATCCCGATAATGACGACCTTCCCATCCATGTGAAAGGTCCACACTGGCTCACTTTTGTAGCCAAAGGATTTTTTATGAATATCGTTAATCCATTTGTCTGGATTTTCTGGGTGGGTGTGGTTGTTGGTATTTCTTCCCGTTTTGGCGGAAACAGTGAAGAACTGGTGTATTTCTTCGGTGGTACCCTGCTCACTGTATTTTTAACTGACATAGGCAAGGCCTATGCGGCTTATAACATCAAGCGTTTTCTGACCGATAAGATGATAGGCACATTCAATAAAGTTGCCGGTGTCGGTCTCATCATTTTTGGTATTTTTCTTATTGTGAAAGTTATTGTTGCATCGTTCTGAACCTTAAAACCAAGCTTATGAAAACATTTTTTGTGAACAATTGGTGGTCGTTTATTTTCAACGGAGTTCTGGCTGTCATTTATGGATTGCTCGCACTGATCATCCCGAAAGAAGTACTCGAAGTAATGGTAAAATACACCGGAATTCTGATCCTGATTGCGGGAGTTGTGCTGCTTTTGATTGCTGTTTACAAAATCAGAAGTCAGCATTCATACATAGGAACCCTAATATTATCCGTAATTCTGCTGGCAGCCGGTGGTTTTATAGCCTTTAAAACTACAGCAACCGTGCAAGTACTTGTGGTTGTGATCGGGTTTTGGGCGCTGCTGACCGGACTCCTTCAGCTCCTGAGTTTTATCAGTTTTAATCAGATACTTACCAACAAATGGGTCATTCTGGTCAATATCCTGTTAACCATTGGATTTGGTATCGTGATGATGTTCAATCCATTTGCTGCAGCACGGATCATTATTGTGATCAGTGGAATGATGGCACTTTTCTCTGGGCTGCTTTATTTCTGGTATGCTTTCAAGATGAAAGGTCTGAAAAACAAGGCTTAGATTTCCAGGATTCTGACACCTTTGGCAGACAGCTTTTTCAAAGCCTTCATTTTGCTTTTTTCTGATTTTCCGGCAACAGTGCGGGGAATGATTGTTACAGCAAACCCTCTTTCGAGTCCGCCCAAAGCAGTATGATACACACATTTTTCGGCCAGAAGACCAACAATAAAAATCTCTTCTGCTCCGCTTTCCTGCAGGTATT
>CAZVKW010000024.1:13748-26200 GCA_964627945.1 uncultured Lentimicrobiaceae bacterium | reverse complement strand
ACTGTCGGCAAGCATTTTGGTGTAACAACTCTGAATATCAAGCACAAGCACGATACTTTTGTGCTGATTATCAGACTGTGCAATGCTTTCCTGTTGAAAAACAGAATAAAAGAAAATCAGGCCCATGAAAAGGGCTATCCATCTATTTTTCATTTTAACCTCCTTTGTAATCGTTTAGCGCGTCGCAATTTTCACAAACCGGAGTTTTTCCGTTTCACCTGCTGTTCCGATCAGTTGCAGTACATAAGTCCCGGGCCTGAGAGAAGTAATCTCTATTTCGGCCGATTCATTACTCAAAATATTACCCGACTGAAGCGATCTTCCAAATTGATCCACAATCTGATATTGTGTTCCGGCAAGCATCTTTCCACTCAGATACAAACGGTCGCTCGCTGGATTCGGATGAATCGTAAATTTGCTTGCTATTGGGTTAATTTCTTGATTTCCTGTTGTTTCATCTTCAAAAACAGCAGTAAAATTAAGGCCTTGAGTCACCAAAGTGTCCATAAAAACCGGATTAAGTGTGTCGGCTATAATCCCGTTCGGAAGCCAGTGACTGAACGAAAATCCTTCTGCAGCTTGTGCTGTAATACTGACCGGGATTCCATTAAAATATATGCCCTGCCACGGATAAATATCTGGAGTAACCGTACTGATCTGAACAGTTCCTGATTCAGCCGGAAAAACATCGAGCGTAACATCTACCTGATTAGGCAGATTGAAATGTGACATCAGGTGATTTCTGACCTGCGGACTTCTTTCAATAAACTGGTTTCGCAATGTGAGATGGTTGCTGTTAAAAGCAAACATCTGCTGAGGAATATTGTTTGGATCACCCCAACGGGCATATTCATTTGGCATTTCAGGGAAAGTAAGCGAATACATCGTGTTTTCGATGGAAGTTAGCCGGTCAGCGCTATAATTCGTATTCATAAGATCGGCAAAACGGTTGATGAAGTAATTCCTGAATCGTTCATTTTGAATCCCTTTCAGAAAAACGCATACATACGGACTGCCTGGATCCTGTCCTAATAAATATCCAATATGATCAAAGTTGCAATCCGTCCAACCATTCGGAAGCATTGCAAGCTCCTGATCCACAATGCAATATCTCCATCTGTAATTGGTAACATCCGAGCGGTATATTTTGATGTTGTTCCAGGGCCAGTCGGTATTTCCCATCCATGATTCGCCAATGATATAATCCGTATAATAAGTCAAATCAAATAGGTTATCAGCCTGTTCCCAAAACCCGGGATCAGCCGGATCGAGTGTATTAAATGTGTTCCACGACATGAAAAATGGATCGACACTTCCTTCAACGGCCCTTAAAACACCTCCATACCAGGCACTTTGTGAAAGAATCGTAACCTCATCAGGATCAGCTCCTTCCAGCGTTTCAAAATACTCAGTGTCAAATTTCTCGCGTAATTCGTATAATCCAAAATAGGACCCGTTGATATATACCGTAACAGGCCTGTATGCCGAATAGTAAGAATTAGCCTTGCTACACATCGATGTAACCTGACAGGCATCTTTATAGGGCAAGGCCAGATATTGATTGCTGCCGTTTCTGAGATAGAATTTGCTGTAAGTTGTTCTGTCAGGCCGATCCGGAATGACCGGATAATTTACCGGATTTTCTCCCAGAACACCGTCAGCTACCTCAACCCTGAAAGAGCGTTGCGGATTGGTACGGCTTCCTCCCCATCCACCATCCATCTGAATGCCTGCGCGTTGCGAAAATATCATTTGCTTCGTTGAATCGAAATATTCAACATAAGCCGCTTTTTCCCAATCCGTCCAATAGTTATCAAAAATTCCGGTCGGACCATACAAATTGCTGTTTTCCGTAATAACCGATAGAATCGGGGTTGAATGATCCACATCAAAGAAATAAGTAGTTGCTTCGGATTGGCTTGGTAGAATTCCGTTCGCAAATGCCTTAGCTTTCAAAACCGTTGATTGATAAATATATACAGGATATTCGTTGTACTGTGGAGAGGCTGTTGTTGGATCACTTCCATCCGTTGTATAATGAACCGTCGAACCTGCTTCGTTGGGATTAATGATAGCAACAGAAAAAGGCTCTTCAAAGAATCCTGAAGCGACTGAAAAGGTCGGAGAATCAAGATATTCTGTATATCCCGGCGACATATTGTTGGTCATTCCGGGAGTAGCTGTCTGAAAAAGAAAAATATTGGATGATGCATCAGGCGAACTGCCATTGCTGTTGTCGAGATCGCCGCATTCGACCAATAAACTGCTCAATAACTGTTGCTCTGGTGAAAAAAGGTAAACCGTTTCTCCATCTTCTGAAATCTTAAAATTGGTATGCACCAGATCATAAGGTTCACTCCGTTTAAACTGCGAGGTAAGTGAAGTATCGATTGATTGTTTCAAACTGATGTCAATATAATCATAATGCGTATTTGGATCAGTCCAGGCTACATCAAAGGCAATACTGGTAATGAATCCGGGTTCAAGGCCTGCAGCGATAAGCTCCGAAGCCTGAATCAGCATCTGATTACGGGCACACCAGTACCAGTTGCCATAAGGTGCCGGATATGATGTGTTACCGTTCTGAACAGTTCCTGTGCCGATCGTCACACCGTTCAACTGCATATTTGGGCGCAGAAATACTGGAGTTCCGTAAGTGGCGGTACAAGAGCCTTCGCTGCCATCGACATATGAAAAAACACTGGATAAAAATGGCGTAGTTGTCTGATTAAAAACAGAATTGGAAGTATAGCCTGTTGAATTGTAAGAACAGGTGTTGACTATCAATGACGAAACACCGTCCCATTGAAATGATGTGCTGAAAAAATGGGTATTCCAACCAATTTGCGGTGTAAAAGTCAGTTCGTTAACAACCTGACTAAAACCCGGATCGGGCCTGCGGTCTTTCCCGCTGCAAAAAACTGTCAGAAAAGCTCCGGGTTGAATAATTACTTCCGGAAAAACCCATTTGGTTGGATTCGACTGCTTGTCGCTTATTGAATAATTGAGCAGATTAACAGCTTCACTTCCCGAATTGTAGAGTTCAACCCAATCGGGATACTCACTTTCTTCGTCACTGATCGCATTATAATTTCTGTTACTTCCTTCATTGATAACTATTTGCGAAAAAGCAATGTTTTGAGAAAGAAGGATAATGACCAGGGAAACAAGTAAACGTCTGATTGACATGGTATTTCAAATTTGAATCAAATTTAGATAATTATCGCTCCGATATATATCATTTGAATCAAACCAATCAAATAACTTACTCGAAACGGATATCCTTGATATTCAGTTGCAAATTTGTTTTCCCCATCCATTCATTTTCTTCGATATGATAACAGATGCTGAATGGTGTTCCGGTCCTGATCCGGTCAAAAAGATGTCCCTTTTGAAAGGCAATTCCGGCAAAAGGTTTGCTTCGGCTGGTTTGCTGCATGAGTTCGAGTTTCAGGTGGTTTTTTCCAACCACACGCGAGTTTCCGGTATCAACGACAAAATCTGACTGAAACACCGGTGACATATTCCCGGGTCCGAAAGGCGCAAATTGCTTCAGGATGCGGAAAAACTTATCCGTAATAACATCAAAATCAATCATCTGATCGATTTCTATTTCGGGCACAAGCATATCATCGCCAATATGTGAACTCACATAATCATTGAATTTCTTCTTGAATGCATCCAGATTTTCGGGTTTCATCGAAAGTCCGGCAGCGTATTTATGTCCGCCAAAATGCTCCAGCAAACCAGCGCATTGATCAATGGCGTCATACACATCAAAATTCTTCACCGATCGTGCTGAGCCTGTCACAAGATCATTGGCATGCGTTAGTACGATTGTAGGTCGGTAATAGGTTTCTGTTAGGCGCGATGCAACGATTCCAATCACGCCTTTGTGCCAGTTTTCATTAAAAACGACAGTGCTTTTAGCGATTCGTTCTATTGGATCGGCTTCGATCATGGCAAGGGCCTGTTCTGTAATCTGTTCGTCGAGGCTGCGGCGTTCTTTGTTGAGATTGTTTACTGCGCTGGCAAGTTTTTCGGCATGTTCCATCTTGTCAGCAATTAGCAAACGAACAGAATCACAGGCACTTTCTATTCGTCCGGCTGCATTGATGCGTGGTCCGATCAGAAAAACCAGATCGCTGATGGTAAGCTCGCGCGTGAGGGCAAGACCTTTGATAAGATCATGTTCTTCGCGTCGTTTTATCTGTGAATAGGCCAAAATAGCCTCGATGCCAGCGCGTGGCTGGTCGTTCAGTAATTTCAGACCGAAATGGGCCAGAATACGGTTTTCGCCCACGATCGGGACTATGTCGGCAGCAATGCTGATGGCAACCAGATCGAGATATTGGTAAACCTGTTCCATGGGTTCCTTCTGCACCTTTGCCAATGCTGAAATGAGCTTGAAACCTACACCACAACCTGATAATTCATCAAACGGATAAGTGCAATCAGATCTTTTTGAATCGAGCACAGCAACAGCATCGGGTAATTCATCGCCCGGACGGTGATGGTCACAGATGATGAAATCAACCTTATGCTCATTGGCATAGCTGATTTTTTCAACCGCTTTGATACCACAATCGAGCGCGATCACAAGCGAAAAACCATTGGCCGAAGCGTGATCAATCCCTTTGTACGAAATGCCATAACCTTCGCTGTAACGGTCAGGAATATAGAATTCGATACGTTTCTTGAAATACTTCTTGAGATAGGAATACATCATGGCCACGGCGGTGGTTCCATCTACATCATAATCGCCGTAAACAAGTACTTTTTCGTTGTCTTTTAAAGCAGTCATGACTCGTTCAACTGCCTTGTCCATATCCTTCATCAGGAAAGGATCGTGTAAATCATTCAGATCAGGCCTGAAAAAAACTTTGGACTCATCAAATGTCTTCACGCCTCGCTGGGCAAGCAATCCGGACAGATGTTTATCTATTGACAGAACTTCGGACAGATGTTTCATGATCTGTTCTTCGCCCTGTTCTAGTACTAGCCAACGTGATTGCATTCCGGATTTAATTTTTTTGATTGGGTAAAGTTAACCAAATGTTATGAGGATTTGCATTATCAGACACTTTATTTTGTGGTTATGATCTGGTATTACTGAAAAATACAAACTGAACAACAGCCAATTATAGCAGGATAATCTACTAAGAAATTTTTTGAAATATTGGTGTCCACTTGATCGGTGAAAAATTTGTCAGTAATGTTAAATATTGTGTTATTAGTTAGTATAATCTAACTATATTTGTGCTATGAAAAATTTAGTTGAAGTAGTTTCAAAACTATCGAATCTGTTTGGGAAATCTGAAGAAGCCGCTAAAGAGCAGTTTCAACTTTTAAGCCTTACACACACGCAGATGCATTATCTCGAAACAATTAATTTCCTTCAGAATCCGAGCATTACGGAGCTTGCAAGAACCCTTAAACTTTCTAAACCAACCGTGAAGGTGTCTGTTGATAAATTAATCGAAAGGGATTTCTTATATAAAATCCAATCGGATGAAGACCGGCGAAGCGCACATTTACATCTCACTGAAAAAGGGAAATTGATCAACCAGATGCATGATTACTATCACAAGCGAATTGCAGAATCCTTTACCCGAAAACTCAACAAAGAAGAGTTGCAAATCCTTGTCGGATTATTGGAAAAAGTTCTATAGATTTTTTTAAAAATATAGTTAGTATTTGCTAATTAAAATTGCATAAATGTTATGAATACAACATCACAGACAGAAAATATCAGTGGTCTTAGCAAACAGGAAGCAGCAGAAAAACTTGAAAAAGACGGGTATAACGAACTTCCTTCCTCGAAACCCAAAAGCGTATTCCATATAGCGCTTGGTGTGGTAAAAGAGCCAATGTTTCTGCTGCTGGTGGCCTGTGGAGCCCTGTATCTTATACTAGGCGATATTCAGGAAGGAATCATGCTCCTTGGCTTTGTATTTGTCGTGATGGGAATTGAGTTTTATCAGGAGAAAAAAACCGAAAAAGCCCTGGATGCGTTGAAAGACCTTGCGAGTCCACGGGCACTTGTAATCCGCGACGGAGAGACAATAAGAATTCCGGGTAAAGAAGTTGTGATGGGAGACATCGTGGTTCTTCAGGAAGGTGACCGGGTTCCTGCTGATGCCATTGTTATGAAAAACAACAATTTACTTGCGGATGAATCTCTGTTAACGGGAGAATCTGTTCCAGTGAGGAAAAGACAATGGATGGAAGGTGATGGCACATTTATACCTGGTGGAGATGATCTTCCGGTGGTTTATTCCGGATCGATGATCGTACAGGGAAACGGTCTTGTGAAGGTTACTGCCACTGCCTTAAATACCGAAATCGGGAAAATCGGGAAAGCGCTCGAATCTGTTAAAGAAGAGCCAACCCAGTTAAAAAGGGAAATGGGAATTTTGGTTAAACGCCTTGCTATTATTGGTGTTCTTCTTTGCGTCCTTGTAGTTACCGTTTATACAATCACGAGAGGTGATCTGCTGAAAGGATTTCTGGCGGGAATTACCCTTGCGATGGCCATGCTGCCTGAAGAATTTCCGGTTGTATTAACCATTTTCCTGGCAATGGGAGCATGGCGACTATCGAAAAAATCAGTATTGACCCGAAAACCTGCTGCCATTGAGACCCTTGGCTCTGCCACCGTTTTATGCACCGATAAAACGGGCACACTCACCCAAAATAAAATGACCGTAACACGGCTCTTCAATGGGACTGCTTTCTCCAATGTAATATCCGGAGGCACTTTCGAAGAAGCTTTTCATGAAATTATTGAATACGGGATTTTATCAAGTCAGGTGAACCCCTTTGATCCCATGGAAAAAGCCATCATAAATATTGGTGATCAGTTTCTTAAAAATTCAGAACACATCCATGCTGACTGGTTGATGGAAAAAGAATATCCCCTATCCAAGGACCTGTTGGCTATGTCAAGAGTTTTTTCAAATACGGGAACCAAAGAAAAGGTAATTGCTGTGAAAGGAGCTCCTGAAGCCATTTTTGACCTATGCCATCTGAACAAGAGCATAATTTCAGATTATGATAAGGCTGTTAGCGAGATGGCTTCAGAAGGACTAAGGGTTTTAGGAGTAGCCCGAGCAAAATTAATTTCAGGAGAATTGCCTTCTATTCAACATGATTTTGATTTCGAATTTATCGGATTGATCGGATTATCAGACCCGATCAGGAAGAATGTCCCGGATGCTGTTTCTGAATGTTACAAAGCGGGTATCCGGGTGATCATGATTACCGGTGATTACCCGATAACAGCAACCAATATTGGAAAAGAGATTGGAATCCGGAATCCGGAACTCTGCATCACCGGACCCGAATTAAAAGACATGACCGAAGACGAACTTTGCCTTCGCATCAAAGATGTGAACATTTTCGCGCGTGTCATTCCGGAGCAGAAACTTAAAATTGTGAATGCCCTGAAAAAAAACAATGAAATCGTTGCCATGACGGGTGATGGAATCAACGATGCACCTGCGCTGAAAGCTTCTAATATCGGGATTGCCATGGGTGAAAAAGGTACTGATGTTGCCCGTGAAGCATCGTCACTTGTTTTGATGGACGATAATTTTGGATCTATTGTCGGCGCTGTAAGAATGGGGCGGAAAATATTTGATAACCTACAAAAAGCACTGAGTTATATTTTTGCAATCCATGTTCCGATAGCCGGACTTTCGCTGATCCCTGTTTTGTTTTCTGGTTTGCCACTCATCTTATGGCCCGTTCACATTGTATTTCTTGAACTCATTATTGATCCGGCATGCTCGATGATTTTTGAAGCTGAAAAAGAAGAAAAAAATGTAATGTCCAGACCTCCGAAAAACATCAATGAACCATTCTTTGGCGCACGAAAAATATTATTCAGTTGTATGCAAGGCGTTGGTATTCTGCTTGTTTGTCTGCTTGTTTACTTCATCAGCCTCGAAATGGGCTACTCCGAAAAAAGTGTCAGAACGCTTACATTTGTAACTTTAATCGTCTCCAATATTGCTGTGATTCTTTCGAACCGCTCTTGGACTACCGGTTTTTTCAAAATTCTATTAACTCCCAATAAAACAGTTAAATGGATTGTCGGTGGAGCAGGTTTTTTCCTGATCCTGACGCTTGCCATACCCTTTCTTTCGAACCTCTTCCAGTTCGAAAAAATCGGTTATCTGGAATTAATTGTATGCGTTTTATTAGGTTTTTCCAGTATTATCTGGTTCGAAATCTACAAAAAAATGAAAAAGGCCTGAAACCATCATTTTTACACTTTCTTTTTACCGAAACGCGTCAGCACTAGCATCAGCGCCCCAAAAACCAGCATGCCTGCCCCTGACCAAAGGTTAACATTATAACCAAAAGCTTTATCATACAGTCCGGTATCTGATGAGGTGAACAATCCAAAGGCTGTGAGCAATAGCCCGAGGATAGTAAACATGAGTCCGATTGGGATTTTTATATCTAACATTTTTGTGTATTTTACTTATTACCAGAGTATTATAGTTAAAACAATTGCAATTGCCATCACCAAGGTTGCCAAAGCAACCGGACGTTTGTACCAGATCACATCTTCTTCTTTCAGTTTCGGGGTTAGCGAATACACCAGCCCTTTCAGCTCATCATCTGTTTTCAGTTGCTTTGTCAAAAACGACAAAATTACAGTGACCAGCGCTGAGGTGGTAAACGCATAGATGGCTGTCCAGAAGTTCTGGGCCATTTCAACCGGATACGTATGCAAAACACTGATCCAGCCACCTTTTACCAATGTACTTGCGCCTGCAGGAACGGTTAATCCGTGATGAAGCAAAGCAACAAAAAATCCTGCCAGAAGACCGATGAAAGCTGCGTGACCCGTCGTTCTTTTCCAGAACATCCCAAGGAAAATCACAGCAAAGAGCGGGGCATTAATCATCGAGAAAATGGTTTGCAGAAAATCCATGATGTTGCCAAACAAGCCCGCCAGATAGGCTGCCGCAATGCTCACCAATACTCCGAAAACCGTCGCCAACCGACCAACTTTCAGATAATGTTTCGAATCAGCTTCGGCATCGCCTGTGGCTGGTCGAATATAACTCTGGTAAATATCATAGGTCCAAACAGTGTTGAAAGCTGACACATTTCCGGCCATACCCGACATGAACGAAGCAAGCAGTGCGGTGATTCCAAGTCCAAGAACTCCGGCCGGAAGATAATGTTTCAGTAACATGATAATTGTGAGATCGTAGTTCGGCTGACCATTGTCCATCGGTGGAATAGTAAATCCTGATGAAGGATTGTTCATCAGCACCAAAGCAGCCAGTCCGGGAACGATGATCAGAAAAGGGATAAACATTTTCGGGATTGCGCCGATGAGCGGTGTATTGCGCGCAGCTGTTGAAGATTCCGCCGCCATAGCACGTTGAACAATGAGGAAATTCGTGCACCAGTATCCAAAAGCCAGCACAAAACCCAGCCCGGCAAAAATGCCATACCACTCCACTCCCATTGGGTTCGAAGCGGCCGATCCGGTATAATGCCACATGCTTGTATAGGTATCCGGGGCAAATCCACGCGCTTCGGCAATGGGAGCCAGTCCGGCCTTTAAACCGCTCCAGCCGCCGGTTTCGTGCAAACTCAGAAATACAATCGGCAACAAACCAATCACAATAATGAAAAACTGCAGCACTTCGTTGTAAATGGCGGATGAAAGTCCACCCAAATATGTGTATGCCAGCACAATGGCTGCTGAAAGAATCAGACTCAGGTTAAAATCCCAACCCAGCACTTTCTCCATAAGCAAAGCCAAAGCATACATCGAGATTCCGGAAGCGAGAATGGTCATCACTGCAAAAAGAATCGCATTCAGTCCGCGGGTTTTTTCGTCAAAACGAAGTTTGAGGTATTCGGGCACCGAACGGGCTTTCGAACCATAATAGAAAGGCATCATGAACAAAGCCAGAAATACCATCGCCGGTATTGCTCCGATGAGATAAAAATGGGTAGTCAGCATGCCATATTTGGCACCCGAACCGGTCATTCCCATCACTTCGAGTGCTCCGAGATTGGTTGAGATGAAGGCCAGTCCGGCAACCCAGGCAGGCATCGATTTGCCGGCTTCCAGAAACGCACTTGCATCTTTCATATGTCTTCGGAGGAACCATCCGATTCCAAGAACAAATACAAAATAGATGATCATTACCGAATAGTCGATCCATGCTAATTGAAATATTTCCATCTTAATTGTTGTGAGAGATTACACTGAATTTATAAACTGTTTGTGAGCTGAAATTTTCTCCGGGATGCAGATACACCGATGGAAACGAAGGCTCATTGACTGAATTCGGAAAATGTTGTGTTTCAAGACCCATTGCATAACGGGAAGGATATGATTGACCGTTTTTACCTTTCCCAATACAGTTCAGGTAATTTCCTGAATAAAAATGTACGCCTGGTTCGGTAGTGAAAATCTCCAGTCTGCGGCCGCTTTCTGGTTCAGTAAGACAACAGGCTTTCGCCAGATTTGTTTCGTGATCAATGATCCAGGTGTGATCATAACCAACGGCTGAAATCAGTTGATCATCAGGTAGTTGTATGTCTCTTCCGATCAGTTTCGGACTTCTGAAATCAAAAACGCTTCCTTCAACAGATCTCCTTTCTCCGGTCGGAATCTGATCAGTATTGGTCGGGAGAAAATGAGAGGCAAACAGCTGAAGTTCGTGCGATAAAATATCCTTTTGCTTTCCTGCCGAAAGGTTGAAATAGGAATGCTGCGTCAGGTTCAGAACGGTGGTTTTGTCAGTGGTTGCTGAATAGTCGACAACAATTTCATTTTGGTTGGTGAGTGTATAAATAACTGTAATTGAAAGGTTTCCGGGAAACCCTTCTTCACCATCGGGACTTAGATAGGAGAGTTTAAGCGATTGATTATCATTATTTTGAATGGGTTCAATATCCCAAAAAACCTTATTGAAACCAACTAAACCGCCATGAAGATGACAATTTCCATTGTTCGCATTAAGCCTGATCTGTTGCCCGTTGAGGACAAACTTTGCTCCGGTAATCCGATTGGCATGGCGGCCAACAATGGCGCCAAAATAATAGGGGTCAGCAAGATAATCTTCAAGCGTATCATGTCCTGGTACGACATCTTCAAAGATTCCTTCACGGTCGGGAACAAACACCGAAGTGATTATTCCGCCAAAATTGATCACCTTCACCCGCATCCCCGATTTATTGGTCAGCGTAAACTCAAATACTTCTTTTCCGTCAGCTAAGTGTCCGAAGGATTTCTTATCTATTATCATTGATTGTATTCTATTGTTTTTCTGTAGTTTACAGATAAATTTCACTTGTTCCGTCACTGATAGCTACTTTGATAATATTTTCAGGTTTTCCTGTTGGCAAGTAGTAGCCATTTCTGATTTTCTCTTCGAAATTTTCAAGCGCCTCGTTGTGAACGATATTGATGGTGCAGCCGCCAAAACCTCCTCCCATCATTCGTGCGCCAATAACTCCTTCGGTTGAGCGCGCAATTTCAACGAGTGTATCCAACTCCGGACAACTAACTTCGTATTTGGTTTTCAAGCCTTCATGCGAAGCATAAATCATTTGTCCGAGTGTTTTCAAATCATTGTTTTCCAATGCTATACACGCATTGTTCAATCTGATATTTTCCTCGATAACATAACTACATTGATCAAAAGTGCGTTTTGAAAGTTCGCCTGAACAATATTGCAGTTGTGCAAGACTTACATCGCGCAGGGAGAAAATTCCGGGAAAATGTTTTGAAACAACCGCAACACCATGTTCACACTCCTGACGACGGTTGTTGTATTCTGACGAGGCCAGACTGTGTTTCACGCCCGTATCACACAATAGAATACTGTAATAGTCGAGTTTCAGATTTTCATAATCGAAATCGAGAGAACGGCAATCGAGTCGCATCACCGAGTCTTTTTTGCCAAACATCACAGCAAACTGATCCATGATACCGCATTTCACGCCGGCAAATTCATGCTCGGCCATCTGGGCCATTTTTACCATTTCCATGGTTCCCAGTCCGAGTGAAAAAATGCTGTTAAGCGCAAACAGGAATCCGCATTCCATGGCCGCTGATGACGAAACTCCGGCCCCAATCGGAATGGTTCCTCCTACCACAACATCAACGCCACCTATGTTGATTCCGTGCTTTGCCAGCTGATCAACCACACCAAGAAGATAATTGGTCCAGATTTTACTTTTCTGAACGGTCACGTCAGAAGTGGGGATTTCAGCTTTTTCGTTCAGATCATAGGCAAACATCCTGAAACTGCCGGTTGCATTGGGTGCTAGCGCGAAATACATTTCTTTATTGATCGCGGCAGGCAATACAAAACCATTGTTGTAATCGGTGTGCTCGCCGATTATATTGATACGTCCCGGTGAGCGGAAAAGTCGGGGCTGACTTTTATACAAGCCCTGAAATG
>CAZVKW010000024.1:0-13648 GCA_964627945.1 uncultured Lentimicrobiaceae bacterium | reverse complement strand
TGAATTTTGGTGCAGCGATGAAACGACTGATGAAAAAACTTGATGATTCCGGTGCAACTTGTCCCTGTGGGCTTTGCCTCTCGGATCATACCTCAAAATGGAATATGGATTTGTTACTGGAGGTTGACCGCGAAATCCCTGGTACCGAAAACCTCAGTCTTACAGGAAAATTCTATAGCCGCGTTTATGAAGGAAATTTCAATCAGACGGGTAACTGGCAAAAAGATTTTGATTCTGCTGTCAGATTAAAAGGATTCAATATGAAGAAAACCTATATGTGGTATACCACCTGCCCAAAATGCGCCAAAAAATATGGCAAGAACTATGTGGTAATTCTTGGCCAGGTAGAATAGAAAAGCTTCGCAAAAAATTTTCGGGATTTTTTTAAGGGTAAAACCCCTAATTTTAGGGCGGCATTTATCTGCGCGCTCATGAAATATCATCTGAAAATTCTGCTCCTTATTCTTATTCCTTTGGGTGGATTTTCGCAAAATCTTTACTTTCCTCCCCTTGATTCTGACGAATGGGATACCATCTCACCTGCTTCGCTTTCCTATTGTACAGAACGAATTGACTCTCTTTATACTTTTCTGGAACAGAATAACTCAAAGGCTTTCATCCTGATAAAAGATGGTAAAATCGTGCTTGAGAAATATTTCGGTGAATTCACTAATGATAGTGTCTGGTACTGGGCTTCGGCAGGAAAAACGCTCACCGCAGCATTGATCGGAATTGCTGCAGAACAAAACTATCTGTCGATCAATGATACAAGCAGCAAATATCTTGGTTCCGGATGGACAAATTGCACAGCAGAACAGGAAGAGAAAATTACCATCAGGCATCAGCTTTGCATGACAAGCGGACTGGATGATGGGCTGGCAAATCCCGACTGCACAGATGATAGCTGTCTGCAGTTTTTGGCCGATGCCGGCACAAGATGGGCTTATCATAACGCCCCATATACCTTATTAACGGATATAATTGAAGCGGCCTCCGGCCTAACGATCAACCAGTTTAACTATCTAAAAATGAGTAGTAAAACCGGAATAAACGGGGCGTTTATCCAAACAGATGATAATGTGGTTTTTTATAGCAAAGCCAGAAGTATGGCAAGGTTTGGTCTGCTTTTGCTTGCCGATGGAAACTGGGATGATGTGCCCGTAATCGCAGATACGGCATATTTTAACCAGATGACCCACTCCTCACAAAACCTGAATTTTTCGTATGGATATCTCACATGGCTCAATGGTCAGGAATCTTTCATGCTTCCGCAAACACAATTTGTTTTTCCGGGCTCGATGAATCCCGAAGCCCCGAACGATGTATTTATGGCAATGGGTAAAAACGCCCAACTCATCAATATTGCTCCTTCCAAGAATCTGGTCTGGATTCGGATGGGAAATCAGCCGGAAGGTGAAGCCAGTGCAATTTCTCCTGTTTTCAATAACTCAGTATGGTCATATATCAATGCGCTTGAATGTTCTCCTGAAAACATCGCTGAAGGAAAGGATTTGCCCGAAGTGATCATCAGCCCTTTACCTCTGACGCAAATTTTGCATATAAAATCGGCAGAGAAGATGAGTAAGCTTGAAATATTTACTGTTGTTGGACAGAAGATTACTGAAATACAGATAGTTGGAAATGCCATTGATGCTTCTACAGACCATTTTCCTTCAGGAATACTCTTATTGATAATCCATTTCGAAAACGGAAAGACGCTTTCAAAAATGATTGTTAAGAACTGAAAGAGTCAATTCAGACTTAGAAATTCGATCGCATGGCTTCCACAGGATCGAGGCGCGACGCTGACCAGGCCGGAATAAATCCTGAAACCAGTCCGATAAAGCCTGAAACAGATAAACCAAGGATAATATTCACAGCCGACAGGATCATATGGAAACTCGTGGTGCTGCTGATCAATACGCTAAGCCCGAACACTATCAGCAATCCAACGATGCCTCCCATCACCGCAAGGAAAATGGCTTCGATCAGGAACTGCAACAAGATGAAGAAGTTCTTGGCTCCGAGCGATTTCTGAATCCCGATCTGATTGGTGCGTTCCTTCACCGAAACAAACATAATATTGGCTATCCCAAAGCCTCCGACCAGCAGTGAAAATCCGCCAATGATCCAACCTACGATAGCAACCACTCCGAAAAACTGATCAAATCCTTTGTTGATAATATCCATTTCGTTGATGGCAAAATTGTCTTCGGCGGTTGGTTTCAGCTTGCGAATGGCGCGCATGGTTCCGGCCAGTTCGTCCTTCAACTGCTCATTGCTGATGCCGGGTTTGCCCCGAACCAGAATCGTGGTGCCCGTTTCGCGCAGATCAATCACATTTCGCGCGAAGTTCACCGGGACAAAAGCAGTCTTGTCGTTTGTTCCGCCAAAGAGATTTTCTCCCTCCTTCTCCACAACCCCGATAACGGTCATACGTAAACCAAAGAGTTTGACAGATTTTTCAATCGGATCGGTGTTTGGAAACAGGTTTTCGGCCAGTTCGGCTCCCAGAATAACGACGTTGCGACCACTTTGCGATTCGAGTTGGGTGAAATACCTGCCGCTTTGAAGTTCGAAAGGCATCACACGGGCAAAATCATGCGATACAATATTTACCGATGTTCCCTGTACAGTCGTATTAAAGTAGGAGATATCTCGCTGAACACCTACCATAAAAGCAAATCCATCAGCTGAAGGCATGCGTTCTTCCAGTTCGCGCAGCTCGCGCAAAGTGGCTTCAGGGCGCTGCCAGTATTTCCACCAGGGGTAGTCTTTTCCACCCATCATCCACGGCCATTTCTGAATAAACAGCACATTGTCGCCCAATGAGTTAATTTCGTCACGAATGGATTTCTCCAGACTATCAAAAACAGAAAATACCGAGATAATGGAGAAAATACCGATGGTGATCCCCAAAAGAGACAACAATGTACGTATCTTGTTCACTACCAAAGCTGAAATGGCAAAGCGAAAACTTTCGATGATTAACCTGGCCAGTAATATCATGGCTTGATTCTTTGAATGAGAAAGTAAAAGTAAGTCAAATTAGATTTCAGGAAGAAAAATTGTTGAAATCCAGCGGAATCGCTATTCATACCGACATGAAGAAATGTATATTTTTCATTTTTTCATTATAATCTTAAGCGTTCAAACAATTTTGCCCGAAATTTACTTGCTACAACCCGTGTTTTTTTAATAACATTGTATCTTCATTCTAACAAATCTCTTCGTCTTGAAAAAAATCAAAACAGCTTTAATATCAGTATATTACAAAGACCGGCTGGATGAAATTGTTCATCTGCTTGCAGGCTTTGGTGTGAAAATCTATTCAACCGGCGGAACCTACGACTTTATCCAATCGCTTGGAGTCGAAGTTCAGACCGTGGAATCGCTCACCGGATACCCTTCCATACTAGGTGGCCGTGTTAAAACCCTGCATCCGAAAGTTTTAGGAGGAATTCTGGCAAGACAATCTAATCTGTCGGATGTGCAGCAAATGGCTGAATATCAAATACCTTCTATTGATCTTGTGATCGTCGATCTGTATCCTTTTGAAGAAACCGTAGCAAAAACCGACGATCCTTCGGAAATCATCGAAAAAATTGACATTGGAGGAATCTCACTGATCCGGGCCGCGGCCAAGAACTTCAATGATGCATTGATCATTCCTGCTTCTGACTATTATACCGAACTGATTGAGCTGCTGAAAACACAACAGGGCGGATCAACACTCGAAGACCGCAAACGCTTTGCTGCTTATGCCTTCGGGGTGAGTTCGCAATACGATTCAGCGATTTACAACTGGATGAGCTCAGGAAGCGGCCAATTGCGGATCACCGCAAAGGAATCGTCCTCATTGCGTTATGGCGAAAACCCACATCAGAAAGGGATATTTCATGGTAATCTGGAGCAGATGTTCGATCAACTTCACGGTAAAGAGTTGTCATACAATAATTTACTCGATCTGGAAGCCGGTCTTAGTTTGATAGATGAATTCAAAGAATGTACTTTTGCTATCCTAAAACACAACAATGCCTGCGGAATAGCAAGCCGTACAAATTTGAAAGATGCTTATGAAGCTGCCCTTGCGGGTGACCCTGTTTCGGCATTCGGCGGGGTGCTTGTTTGCAACCGAATCATCGATGAAGAAACGGCTGAAAACATGAATAATCTCTTCTTTGAAATCGTTATTGCTCCAGGTTTTGAAAAAAATGCGCTGAAAATCATACAATCCCGGAAAAATAGAATAATTTTGCAACGCAGAGGGTTTGATTTACAAAAGAAGCAATACAAATCGATTTTGAACGGAATTCTGGAACAAGATAAAGATCAGAGAACAGAATCTGCTGATGATTTTAATTTTGTTACCACGATCCATCCGAAACAGGATGAAATATCCGATTTAATATTTGCGAATAAAATTGTGAAGCATACCCGCTCAAATGCTATTGTTCTGGCCAAAAACAAACAGTTGTTCGGTTCGGGCGTCGGTCAAACCTCGCGCGTTGATGCACTGAAACAGGCTATTAACAAGGCAAAAGAATTTGGTTTCGACCTCAGCGGAGCGGTTATGGCATCTGATGCCTTTTTCCCGTTTGCTGATTCGGTCGAAATTGCTTTTAATGCAGGAGTAAGAGCTGTGGTTCAGCCCGGAGGATCGGTGCGCGACCAGGAAACGATTGATTTCTGCAACAACAAGGGTATTGGTATGGTTTTTACCGGTATCCGTCATTTTAAACATTAAAAAAAGTTAGGAAAAAAGACATGGGATTATTTTCATTCTTGTCCAAAGAAATAGCTATCGACCTCGGAACAGCCAATACCATTATCATATACAACGATAAGGTGGTCGTTGACGAACCTTCGATCGTAGCGATCGAACGCAATACCGACCGAATCATTGCGGTCGGAAAAAAAGCCATGATGATGCATGGCAAAACCCACGAAAATATTAAAACTATCCGTCCTCTGCGCGACGGAGTGATTGCCGATTTCAGGGCTGCTGAATATATGATGCGCGAAATGATCAAGATGATCGGCATCAAGAGTCACTTTTTTCCTCCTGCACTCAAGATGGTAATCTGTATCCCGTCAGGTATTACCGAGGTGGAACAACGTGCCGTTAAAGATTCAGCCGAACAAGCCGGCGCCAAAGAAGTAAGACTGATTCACGAACCTATGGCCGCCGCTATCGGGATCGGAATCGATGTTCTTGAACCAACAGGAAATATGATCATCGATATCGGAGGCGGAACCAGCGAAATCGCTGTTATCGCACTGGGTGGAATCGTTAACAACAAGTCGATTCGTATTGCAGGTGACGATTTTAATGCTGATATTGAGGATTATATGCGTCGTCAGCACAATATTCATATTGGTGAACGTACTGCCGAACGAATCAAAATCGAGGTTGGAGCCGCTATTCCCTTCCTCGAAAATCCACCGGATGATTTCCTTGTTCATGGCCGTGATATGCTTTCGGGTATTCCGAAAGAAATCAAAGTGAACTATTCCGAAATCGCACATTGTCTGGATAAAAGCATCGTGAAGATTGAAGCTGCCGTTCTGAACGCCCTCGAAATGACACCTCCCGAACTTTCGGCTGATATCTTCCGCACCGGGATTTATCTCGCTGGTGGTGGCTCGCTGCTTCGTGGTCTCGACAAGCGTCTGCATGCCAAAACCAAATTGCCTGTTCACGTGGCCGAAGATCCGCTGCGCGCCGTGGCACGTGGTACGGGTATCGCGCTGAAGAACTTTGACAAGTTCCCATTCCTGATGAAATAATAGGATTAAAACCGCCGTATGTATAACCTTCTCCGGTTTCTGCAGCGATATCAATTCGTTTTTATCTTTCTCGGCCTTGAGTTTATCGCCCTGATGATGCTGGCACGCAGCCACACTTATCAACGTGCGAAAATCATCAATGCTTCGAGCGGAATAGCTGGTTATTTCTACGATTTCAGAACAAACTTCTCAAATGTTTTTACGCTGCAGCATACCAATGATATGCTTGCAAAGGAAAATGCCGAACTACGCAAGAAACTCGAGTTTTACCGTCAGCAACGTTTTCCGGTTGATACACTGACCACCAAACCGGCTTTTGAATACATCCCTGCAAGGGTGATTAGCAATACTGTACATTTACGCAACAACTATATCGTGATCAACAAAGGATCGCGGCATGGTATTGCGAAAGATATGGGCGTAATGTCATCGGATGGTGTCGCTGGCATCATCACGGGTGTAACGGAGAATTATTCCGTAGCCATCTCCCTTCTGCACAAATATGCCAATATCAGCGTTTCGTTTCTGCATTCCGACCAATTGGCAAATGTTACCTGGAACGGTCCTGATTTCAGAATCGGAAATGTGATTGAAATCCCTACTTATGTGAATATGAAAAACGGGGATACTCTGGTGACCAGCGGTAACTCTTTCATTTTCCCGGAAGGAATCATTGTGGGAACGATTGACGAACCCATCGAGTCGGCTGCAGGGGATATGAACACAGCTACGATGATTTTTGCCACCGATTTCAACAAACTTAAGTCGGTTTATGTGATCAAAAACAGCAACAAATTTGAGTTAAACTCACTCAATACCCTGCGACCCAATGAATAGATACCTGATCAATACGTTGCGGTTTTTGGGTTTGCTGGCCTTGCAGGTACTGGTACTCAATTATATACGCATCAACGGATATATCAATCCGTATGTGTACATTCTGTACATCATGCTGCTGCCTTTCAATATCAAAGGCTGGATGTTGCTGTTTGCCGGTTTCGCAATGGGATATTCGGTCGATCTGTTTATGGCAACTCCGGGATTGCATACAGCAGCCACCCTGCTGATCGCGTTTTTGCGGTCGAATATTATTCGGATGTCAGCAGGTGCACAGGAATCGGAAAACCTGTTTGAACCCAGTTTATCGAAAATGGGAATGCGCTGGTTTTTCGGATATTCGCTTTGGCTTGTCATCATCCATCATCTAACCTTGTTTTTCCTCGAATCATTCAGTCTGGCCCAGCTCAGCAGCACCTTGTTGCGAACCCTGTTCAGCGTAGTCTTTACACAGCTTTTCATCATTCTGCTCATGCTGATGTTCAAGACCGGGGTGAAAAAGTCGATTTTGAAGTAAATTCCGGCTTTTTATCATTTCTTCTGCTATTTTGTGAATACCTGGTTTATCAACCGAACGGTGAAATTTCGTCATGAAGTCAGAATCATTCGTTTTTATTCGTAAACTCGCATTGTTTCCCGAAAATGGGTTTCCAAAGTTCCTCTGAAGAAGAAATTCAATGCTCGCATTTGTTCTGTAAATAAATCCGATGATATGAAAACCAGGATTCTGTTTATTTTCTTTCTGCTTTTTGCGGCAAGCTTGTATGCACAATATGATGATAAACAAGATATTAGTATAGTTAATGGATATGAAAGAACGATTTCTGGGACTGATTTCTATTACCATTCTTCCATTCCTGTTGCCCGCGAAAGTCTGCTCATCCGCGCCACGGATGGTAATTCATCCATGGAATGGGAAACGGACACAATTCCACAAAATCCGGATGCAGAATTTGTTTCTTTTGTCTGGCTGGCCGGGATCGGTTCTTCACCCGGGAAAGTAAGTTTCAGTCTGGCGCTGAATGGAACAGAAAAATTCACTTTCTGGGCTGATGGCGCTGACGAATGGAATCTGAAAAATGAAGACGGCTCTTCGCTTCGGTTCAAAAAAGACATGGTTGACCAATACGGCGATCGCTTTGGTTTTATGTTCCTGACCTTACCCGTAAAATCACTGAAAGCCGGATCACCCCTATCAATCAAGGTCATCGGAGGAAAATTCGATAAAACCTCCTGGTATATGACCTTCAAGCTTCCGCTTGAAAGCGGGTTGAATTTCAAGGCTTTACCAGCCATTTCCGAAATCGGTGGAAAGCAATATCAACTTGGCGTGGCCGGAGTTTTATATTTCGGTGAACCCAATCAGGCTAAGATTTTTGTAGATGGAACTCTTGTGAAAGACACCACCATTAATTTTGGATACAATTATATCAAGGTGCAGCTGCCGCTTGTCGATAAAAAAACCACGCTTCCTTACACGCTTGAAGTTACCGGAAAAATCTGGACAGGAAACCTTGAAATAAATCCTGTTCGACACTGGCGCGTGAACTTTGTGCAGCATTCGCATACCGATATTGGCTATACACGATCGCAAACAGAAATTCTGGCTGAGCATTTGCGATTTATCGATTATGCGCTCGATTATTGCGACAATACCGATAATTATCCGGATGATGCCAAATTTCGCTGGACCTGCGAGGCATCCTGGGCAGTGGATGAATACCTCAAATGCCGCCCGCAAACACAAATAGATCGTCTGAAAAAACGGGTAGCCGAAGGCCGGATTGAAATCACAGGGATGTATTTCAACTTTGACGAATTACCTGATGAACAAACGCTTGCAGCTTCTTTACAACCAATAAAACGATTCAAAACACAAGGATTGGAAGTGAAAACCGCCATGCAGAACGATGTGAATGGCATCGGCTGGAGCCTGAACGAATCTTACAACGATCTTGGTGTGAAATACCTCAATATGGGAACCCACGGTCACCGTGCGCTGATCTGTTTCGACAAACCAACACTTTTCTGGTGGGAATCACCTTCCGGAAAACGGATGCTTGCTTTCCGCGCAGAACACTATATGACCGGGAATACGGTTTTCAAAATTCACACGGGAGATTTCAATGTGTTTGAAGATGAACTACTTAGCTACCTCAGCCAGCTCGAGGCCAAGGGCTATGCCTATGACCTTATCTCCATTCAACATTCCGGTTATCTGACAGATAACTCACCGCCATCCACATTAGCCAGTGATATGATCCGAAAATGGAACGAAAAATATACTTGGCCAAAACTGAAAACAGCCTCTGCCACGGAATTTTTCGAAGTGATGGAGACAAAACACGGGTCTGAATTTCAGGTGATCCGCGGTTCTTGGCCAGACTGGTGGACCGACGGCTTTGGGGCATCAGCCCGCGAAGTGGCGGCTACCCGCGAAGCGCAGAGTGACCTCATTGCAACAGGAGCCGGATTGACAATGGCAGCCCTTTCGGGAAGCAGGCTTCCGGAAAAAACTTCTGACCAAATCGAAGCGATTAATTCCGCTTTGCTTTTCTACACCGAACATACCGTGGGTTATCATGCCAGTGTTTCTGAACCCTTCCACCAAAACACCATGGAACAGCGCGCCATCAAAGAATCGTACGCCTGGGAAGCCAGCCGGAAAGCCAAAATGCTGGGTGAGGAAACCATGGGAATCCTACAAGGCTTTGTTGAAAGAGAAAAAGATCCTTCAATTTTGGTCTTCAACACTTTAAATTGGAAACGCAGCGGATTGCTTACCGTATATATCGACCACCAGATCCTTCCACGATATACTGACTTTACCATCACAGATCAGGCCGGAAATCTGGCCAGAGCACAAGCGGTCGAATACCGTTCTGATGGAACTTATTGGGCGATTTGGGCAGACGATATTCCTGCATTCGGGTATAAAAAATATGTTATCAAATTAGAAAAGAATCAGGAAAATCAGGAAATATCTGAAAACAATACTGTTGATTATTCGTTTGAAAATGAATGGTATAACATTGCTTTTGATCCAAAAACCGGAACTATTTCGAGTCTGAAAGATAAGGAACTGAATCTTGAACTGATTGATCAGCATTCCCCATGGAAATTCGGGCAGTTTATCTACGAATTGCTCGACAATCGGGCACAAATGGAATCGAAACGACTGGATAATTTCACCCGCGAAGCCCCGGATTCTGTCTGGTTCGAAAGCTATGAAACCGGCCAAGTGTGGAATACTTTCAGGTTTAAGGCCAATACCCGCGCAGCCAATCGGGCTGGTTCGCTGATCATCGAATTCAGGATTTTCAACTGTACCAAACGTATCGATATCGCATATCTGATTGAAAAGAAACTGCTTACAGATCCCGAAGGAATTTATATCGCTTTTCCGTTTGCGCTTGAAAATGGCCAGCTGGCATTTGATGTTGCCGGAGGTGAAATACGGGCCGGGATTGATCAGATTCCGGGTTCGGCCAACGACTGGAATACGGTTCAAAGCTACGCCCGACTTTCCAATCCAATGGCACAGATTATTTTGTGTTCTCCCGAAATTCCATTGATGCAATTTGGTGGGATCAATACAGGTCGCTACACAGCCGGGGCAAAGCCAGAAAGCACGCATATTTTCGGCTGGCCGATGAATAACTACTGGACCACCAACTTCAATGCCAATCAACATGGCGGAACAGCCTGGACATACACAATCAGCAGCAGTAAAAAGCCTGAAATGCAGGAAGCCGCACGATTCGGATCGGAAAATCGCACTCCCTTGCTCACGCGCGTTTTGCCCGGAGGAGGAAAAGGAAATGATGTTTGGGAAAAATCCCTGATCAGCGGATGGAACGATAACTTACTTTTAATATCCGCTTTCCCGGATGAAGACGGAAAATCAGCTGTATTTCAGCTCCGGGAAATCAGCGGAAAACCGGCAACAATCCGGCTTCAAAACAATCTGACAGGAAAAGTCTTCCCTTGTAAACAGGTGGATGTAACAGGACAAACTATTCAGGACGGAAACCTGAAGATCAAACCATTCGAAACAAAATTTATCCATGTAGAATTCTGATCCTATGAAAAAGATATCCTTGATTTTGTTGATGCTTGGCGCTGTCATCAGCCATTCTTTTGCACAAAACACTGGTTTTTTAATCCATAACGGGAAAAGCGACTATCTGATTGTAATTTCAGAACAGGCTTCAGCCGAGGAAAGCCGGGCAGCAGAATTGCTGGGCAATCATCTGGAGAAAATCACAGGCTGTGAACTTCCTCTAATTTATTCGGATGAAGCAGTTTCAGGAAAACATGTGGTCATCCGGAAAAGTGAAAACATTCTGAGTGGTGACGGCTTTTCGGTTTCTGTCATCGAAGGAAATGTGGTGATCGAAGGCGGATTGAACAAAGGCTGCATTTATGGTGTTTGCGAATGGCTCGAACAGCTTGGTGTTCGTTACTATAGTCCTGATTATGTGGTGATTCCTGAACTGAAAGATGTCTTACTCCCCGAAAATAATTTCTCCGGTTCATCGCCAAACACCTACCGGAATGTACACGGAAGTTTCGGCAACGATCTGAATTATCGCGATTTTAACCGGATTAATCATATCGACGATATGTTTGCCGACGGATATTATGTACATACTTTCAACCGTCTGCTTCCCTGGCAGGAGTATTTCGCCACACATCCCGAATATTTTACCTACCGCACCGGCAAGCGGATGATCGATCAGCTTTGTCTGAGCAATCCGGAAGTTTTGGGTATCGTAATTGAAAAACTGCAAAAGGAAATGTTGCTTCAACCCGATAAAAAAGTGTGGTCGGTGAGCCAGAACGACAATCCAACATATTGTGAATGTGAACATTGCCTGAAAGTCATTGAAGAAGAAAAAAGTCCGGCCGGTCCGGTCATCCGTTTTGTAAATCAGGTAGCCGAACATTTTCCTGATAAAGTGATCTCAACACTAGCCTACACCTTCAGCCGAAAAGCTACTGTTCTCACAAAACCGCGCGAAAACGTACAAGTCATGCTGTGTACCATTGAGTTAAACCGCAGCAAACCAATAGCGACAGATCCGACCAGCACTGATTTCCTGAATGACCTTACTGAATGGGGAAAAATCAGCAATCATATTTATTTATGGGATTATACCGTTGATTTTGAGCAGAGTATCAGTCCGTTCCCGAACCTTCATGTGCTTCAGCCAAAAATTCAGCTGTTTGTAAACAACAATGTGAAGGAGCATTTTCAGCAATCGAACACCGGTGTCGGACATGAGTTTTCGGAACTGAAATCCTGGGTGCTGTCAAAATTGTTGTGGAATCCGGAAGCAGATGTACCGGCCTTGATTGATTCATTTACCAATGGTTTTTATGGTCCGGCTGCTCCCTGGATCAGAAAGTATATTTACCAGATGCAGGATGAACTTCTGAAATCGGGCGAAAGGCTTGATATTTACGGGCCGCCGACACAGCATGCAAACGGTTTTCTGTCAGCCGAAAATATCGCTCAATTCAATATCTATTTCGATGAGGCTGAAAAAGCTGTCTTGGCTGAACCGGATTTTCTGCTCCATGTCCGTACCGCCCGCATGCCGCTACAATATGCTATCATGGAAATCGGGAAAAGTGATATGTTTGGTCCACGTGGCTGGTACGAAGATTTGAATGGGGATTTTGTTCCCCGACAAGGAATGATCCGTGAACTGGAATCCTTTTATCAGACGAGTCAGGATTGTCAATCAGCTCCAGTGAACGAATCAGGCCTCACACCAGAACAGTATTATCAGGCAACAAAACGTTTTATCGATGTTCAGGTAAAAGGTAATCTGGCTTTCCGAAAGAAAGTTTCAGCCTCTCCCCTTCCGGCTGAAAAATACAGTCGCGGTGATCTTTCTTTACTCACCAACGGCGTGCGTGGCGCCAACGACTTTAAAGTGCACTGGCTGGGTTGGGAGGCACTGAATTTCAGTCTGAACCTCGATCTTGAAACAATAACTGAAGCTAAATCGATCGAAATAAGCACCTTATACGATCCTAGAAGCTGGATTCTGCATCCGCAATCCATTGAATGTTTGGTTTCGGAAGATGGTGTAAATTATGTTTCGGTCGAAAATCAGATTCTTGAAACTGATCAACGTAAGGAAGAAGTCAATCGTTTGTTTCACTTTGATGTTCAGGGACGAAAATTCCGTTTTGTAAAATTCAATGTTCAGGGCACCATGAAACTCCCCGACTGGCACTATGCGGCCGGAAGCGGTTCATGGGTGTTTGTGGATGAAATTGTAGTGAAGTAGATTTATTTGATTATGAAGAAGTTACTTCTGTTTCTGATGGTTTTGTTATCATTGGAAAACCTTTCTGCCCAGCCTTACAAAGACCCGAATCTGCCCATTGAAGATCGGGTGAAGGATCTTTTATCGCGTATGACACCAGAGGAAAAGTTCTGGCAACTGTTCATGATTCCTGCCAGTCAGGAGGAAAATCTGGAAAATTATACATCCGGAATTTTCGGTTTTCAGGTCAGTACCAGTGGACAGACTGCCGATGCTGCTCAGCAAATACTCCAATACAACGGCGGCTCCAATGCCCGTGAAACCGCCATCATAATCAATGAAATGCAAGCGTTTTTCATTGAACAAAGCCGGCTTGGCATTCCCATTATTCCTTTTGATGAAGCTTTACACGGATTGGTGAGAGATGGTGCCACCGCTTTTCCACAGGCCATCGGTTTGGCGGCCAGTTGGGACACATCCTTGATGCATCAGGTATCAAAAGCAATTGCAACCGAATGTAAAACACGCGGAATCAGACAGATACTTTCACCCGTTGTAAATATCGCCAGCGATGCACGCTGGGGAAGAACCGAAGAAACGTATGGCGAAGATCCGTTTCTAATTTCGGAAATGGGCGTGGCTTATGTGTCGGAATTTGAAAAATTGGGAATCATTACTACCCCAAAACATTTTATCGCGAATGTGGGCGATGGCGGCCGCGACAGTTATCCGGTTCA
>CAZVKW010000023.1:26637-31258 GCA_964627945.1 uncultured Lentimicrobiaceae bacterium | reverse complement strand
GAATCGGGTATTTTTGTTTTAGCTATCCCGCGCAGGCGGGATTTAGTTCAACAGCGTGTATAAGCCATTGCGGGCCTTGGGTTTGCGTGGGATAGCTCATCTATTTTCTTTCTTGTACCAAGATACGTAAGCGCTCTGGAAACGCAACAGCTCATACACTCAAACGTCAGCTGTTAGAGACAAATTTAGGACACAACCAAAAATCAACAGAAAATTTAGAAAATGAGAGCGATTGTATATTCAAAATATGGACCACCCGAAGTTGCCAAATTAATGGAAGTTCCCAAACCTTTACCGAAAGACAATGAAGTATTGGTTAAGGTTTATTCGTCAACGGTAAACCGGACTGACTCGGGTTTCCGAAGTGCCGAATATTTTATTTCACGATTTTGGACTGGACTGTTACGACCAAAATATCAAATACTGGGTTGTGAGTTTTCGGGTATTGTTGAAGAAATTGGACAAGGTGTAACAACATTCAAGACAGGCGATAAAGTTTTTGGATATAATGATAAAACCTGTGGTGGACACGGAGAATATTTAACAATTGCTGAAACTGATGCCGTTATAAATATTCCCACTAATGTAGGTTTTGATGAAGCGGCAGCAATTGCTGAAGGAGCTCATTATGCCTTAGTTGATATCCGGGCAGCAAAAGTTGAACGTGGACAAAATGTTTTAGTTAACGGAGCAACTGGTGCTATTGGTTCTGCGGCTGTGCAATTATTAAAACACTTTGGAGCAAATGTAACAGCAGTGTGTAATACAAAAAACATAGGTCTGGTAAAGTCTCTCGGTGCAGATACTGTTATTGATTATCTGACACAGGATTTCACTAAGACAGAAGATAAGTTTGAATTCATCTTTGATGCAGTTGGAAAAAGTTCATTTGGACAATGCAAGCCTTTATTAACTTCAAAGGGAATTTACATTTCAACCGAACTAGGGAAAAACGGAGAGAATCTGCTTTTAGCTTTGACCACATCGCTTTGGGGTAGTAAAAGACTTTTATTTCCAATTCCGTCCATCACTAAACAAGACGTAATATTTTTGAAAGAACTTGTTGAAAAAGGTGAATTCAAGCCTGTAATTGACCGCTTCTATAGGTTAGACCAAATTGTGGAAGCATACAAATACGTTGAATCGGGACAAAAAACAGGAAATGTTGTTATTAAAATAGTTGAATGATAAGAACACTAGCCACAAACAGCATATTTGCAATTGGCGGGCTTTGGTCCTCAGTAAACTGTTTTGTGTTTACAGAAAGTTCAGTTCTCCGAATTAAGTATAGCACTAAAACTCCGTGCCAATGCAAACCGCCAAAACGTTATGGAAATTGAATCTTTCCGGCTGATCCTGATTTAGCTATTGAAATATTTTTTGAGTAAAGCGTTAAATTCCAGTCGTTTAATGGGTTTTGTGATATAATCATTACATCCGGCTGCGATGGCTTTTTCCCTGTCGCCCAGTATTGCATAAGCAGTCTGAGCGATGATGATAACATCTTTGTTGAAGCGCCGTATACGCCGGGTGGCTTCATAGCCATTCATATCGGGCATCTGTATATCCATCAGTATCAGATCAATTTCAGGATTTTGCCGGCAAATCTCCACAGTCTCAAAACCGGTTCTGGCTTTCAGGATTTGGTCAGTAAATATTTTCACCAATGTCTCAACAAAGATTTCTGAGGATTCATCATCTTCAGCGATCAAAACTTTTAGTTTTGTTGACGTATCTATATCAGCATCAGGATTTCCAAATGAAATTATTTTTGTTCGTAAAGGAAGTTTATCCGGAATGGTTTTGAAAGGAATCGTAAAGTAAAAGGTGGATCCTTCTCCTTCCTTACTTTCAAGCCAGATTTTCCCGCCAAGCATCTGAACATAAGCTTTTGTGATTGCGAGTCCTAGTCCTGCGCCCTGCATGGCATTTCGGTCTTCGATATCTGCCTGAACGAAACGTTCAAAAATGGCCTCCTGCCTGTCTTGCGGTATTCCCATTCCACTGTCTTTGATGTAGAAGCAGAGTCTGATATTTTTACTGCTTTCAGCATGGGAGTTCTCCTCATGAATGAATGGAATTTTTTGATCATCAATCATATAACCAAACTCAATGGATCCTTCTTTGGTGTATTTAATCGCGTTCTTAACCAAATTCGTAAGTATCGCATAAATCTTTTCACGGTCGGTATAAACATTTACCTCTTTGGAAAGCAGGGTATTATGTAATTCAAACTTCATGCCTTTTTTCTCAACCTCTGGTTTGAAAAAAGCATAGATGAAGTCCATCTGCTCGTTGATATTGGTCTCGGAAATATAAATTTCCATTTGACCAGCCTCAATTTTCGAAATGTTCACCAGATCGTTGATGATGTTCAGCATCCGTTCACCGCTTTTTTCGATAATGGAGATGTATTTTTGCTGTTGTAAACCTGTGAGGTCAGGTTCTTTGAGTAAATCGGCAAAACCAAGAATTCCGTTCATGGGAGTACGGATTTCGTGGCTCATATTGGCCAGAAAAGCCGATTTCAATCTGTCAGATTCTTCGGCACGTTCTTTTGCATTGACCAATTCCTCTTCGTTTCGTTTTCGAATCGTGATATCGGAGGCAACTCCAATCAAACCAACCGGTTTTCCGTTTTTGTCTTTGATAATGTTCGTTGAAAGGTAAATCGGAAATATGCTTCCATCTTTTCTTATATTTTTCAATTCGCCTTTCCAACCCCCATTGAGGGTGGTCCGAGTTATTTCTTCAAAGATGCCTGGTTTATTTCCCGGAGCGCGTAGAAAATCAATTTTTTTACCAATCAATTCATTTTCCTCGTAGCCGTAAGTCTTTAAAAATGCTTCATTTACGAATAGAATTCTGTTATCCTCATCGGTTATACTTACGCATTCGTTTACACTTTTCAGCGAATGAGCAAGCATCAGGATTTCCTCTTCGGCATGTTTTCGTTCAGAAATATCCTGAACATGAACCAGATAACCCTCAATTTCCTTGTTTACTGGGTTTTTCAACGGGGTAACCGTATAGTCGAAATAGGCTTTTCCCGTTCTGATGGTTTTGTATTGCTTCAGCTCGATTACTTTCTGGAAATCAAACTTAGACTGATAAACAATCGGGATTCCTTTTTTTAATTTTTCCTTCTTCTCAAGATCTAAACTTGTTCCGTCGAAGATATTAAAGTTCTTTATTTCAGACATATCCGGGATTCCAAACATATCAAGCGAGGCTTTATTCGCATTGATCTGTTTTCCGTTTTTGTCGTATAATTCGATCCCGATGGGTGACTCCTCGAAAATTGTTCTGAATTTTTCCTCTTTTTCCTGAAGAATTTTCTCGGCATTTATTCTTTTGGTCACTTCTTTTAGGACGTTTCTCACTTTTGTAAGTGAATAAAAATAGTACAGCCCGACCAAAAAGAGCATAGAGAAAACCAGGATTAAGCGGTTTCGTAGCCGGGTTAGATAAGAGTAGATGTCCTTTTCCTGATACGAAATCAAAATGGTCCAGTAGGTATTACCCAGCGAAGCCCTGTAAAAGCTCATATATTTCTTAACAAACTGGGCCTTCCCATCGATCATATCCTGATGGTGGATGCTGTTTCCGGTTCCAAATTCCTGAGATTTTATTTTTTCAAGTAAACTGATAGCGGAAGAGTCCTTATTCGTAATATCAAGATATGACTTTCCTTCATGACTGGCTATCGGACAATAGATTTCGATGCCATTTTCGCTCAATAACCAAACATTGCCTGTTCCTCTGATTTTAATTTTACCTAGATATCGCTGACCAAGTTTGTCAATCGGGATAAGCATGGCAAGGCTACCTTTGTATTCGTTGCCATCCATTATCGGAACATGCAATGCAATGGCCGGATAGCCTTGTACGGCCATAAAAACATCACTTAAAACAGGTTTTTGCGTGGCAATAACCTGACTGACATGATCTTGATAAGAAATATCATTACCAATTACAGATTCGTTTATTGGGTAAGTATATAAAATAATTCCATGGGCATCAACTCTCGTAAAGCCTGACATCAGATTTTTGTGGTTCTCATAGAAGTTTGCCATGAGCATTTTTCCTTCATCATCAAAATCAATGATATTATTCAGTTTTGAGATAAAAGTCAGGTCGTCCCGATAGTCATTAAGGATAGAAGTGATTCCCTGGGCGGCTGTCTGGGCTAAAATTAGCTGTTCATTGTTGAATTCTTCTATTGTTCTGTTTTTAATGTCATTGTAAAAAAGGAAAAAGAGGAAATAAAACACGATCAACACGCTGGGAATCAGTAAATAGTGTTTTGAAAACCTTGGGGTTGCTTTTATAAAATTAAGCCTTTGCATACCAAACACTCTTAATGGTTTTGCTGTTTTATTGAAACGAACTTCAAATATAATCAATTTGCTCCGACAATATATTTTACATTCTCACTTAAAAATGAAAACGGAAAATGGGTGCGTTTTTAAATAACAAATTATTAAGGCAATCTGTTTCATCAATATGATGATCAGTTTTGAAAGGCAGTATAGAAGACCTTCAATCGAAATCAGCAGCGCTAAATTTGCATCATGATTTTGTAATTCATTATCTTTACTTCACCAAAAGAAAAACAATG
>CAZVKW010000023.1:21630-26537 GCA_964627945.1 uncultured Lentimicrobiaceae bacterium | reverse complement strand
TTTGCATCATGATTTTGTAATTCATTATCTTTACTTCACCAAAAGAAAAACAATGAAACATCTGTATTTCAACAGCAGATTTGCTTTCAGCCTAATTTTCATTCTGCTGGCCAGCATTTTGTTCACTACCTGTAAAAAGGATAATCGGGCTGAAGAACTGGTTGAGTTGGTCTGGAATTTTTCACAGGTTCACCCGGAAGGCTTTACACTTGATGTTTCAACTAAAAAGCCAGTTAGTAATGGAATTGTTGTTGCCTATGAAGAAACGCAGAATAGTTTTGGGAAAGAAAGCATCCAGAAAGTTGTGGAACATGCACTCGATCATGATAATATTGTCGGTGGATGGTTTAACGAAAGTGATACCAGTTATTATTATGACAGTGATAAGGTTTTTGCTGATGGACATTATACCGAAGCCATCGCTTTTGCCAAAGAGAATCACCAGCTTGCCATTTATGATATCATCCACGACAGTGTGATCTGGATAGAATATCCCAAAACTGTTGCGCTTGAATATTTCTCCGAATTATTCGGCAATTCCGGTTCTAAGATCGTATTTTTCAATTCGCTCGACCAGCATTGCCCGCGAAATGCCCAGTAATTTAGCGGCTTTCACCTGGTTGCCACGGGTATGGGCCAGTGCCTTTTCGATGAGTTCTTTCTCAACCTGATCAATCACAAATTTGAACAGACGTCCTTCGTATTGCTCCAAATGATTGGGGATCAGCGACGCAAATGGTCTTTCACCGCCTTGATGCTCTGTTGTCTGACTGACTGCAACTTCCTCAATCACCAGATCGGGCGTGATGATATTGCTTTTGCTAAGCAATAATGCACGCTTGAGCATATTTTCAAGTTCGCGGATATTTCCGGGCCAGCTGTTATGCATGAGTTTCTCCATGGTTTCGGGCGGAACACTCACCATGGGTATCTTCATCTCGCGGCAATGCCTTGCAAGGAAATAATTGGTCAGCAGCGGGATATCTTCCGAGTGCATGCGCAGCGGTGGTAATGTTAGGTTAACCACCTTCAGACGGTAATAAAGGTCTTCGCGAAACTGTTTGTTCGCAATAGCTGTTTCGAGGTTTTTGTTCGTGGCTGAGATCACCCGAACACTCACTTTTACTGTTTTGTTGCTGCCGATCCGTTCGAAAGTTCCTTCCTGCAGCACACGCAGGAGTTTGGCCTGTAGCGTAAGGCTCATATCGGCCACTTCGTCAAGAAACAGAGTTCCTTTATCGGCTATTTCAAACTTTCCTTCCTTGCTGTGTGAAGCGTCTGTGAAAGCGCCTTTTTCGTAACCGAACAACTCACTTTCGAGCAGACTGTCTGGAATAGCGGCACAATTAATTGCGATAAATGGTTTGTCTGATCGGTCGCTGTAACGATGAATCGCCTTGGCCATCAGCTCTTTACCTGTTCCGCTCTCACCTGTGATGAGTACACTGACATCACTGGCCGATACTTTTCCGATCAGTTTATACACTTCCTTGATAGCCGGACTTGAACCGATGATTTGTTCGCCCGAATGTGTATCAGCAGGGAGAATATCCACGCGGTTTTCTTCGTCAGAAAAACGTTTGGCATCCAGCGCTTCGGCCACAATGGCCTTCAGTTTGGGTACATCAAATGGCTTTTCGAGATACTCAAAAGCACCGTATTTCATGGCAGCGATCACACGTTCTGTTGTTCCGTATGCGGTCATGATGATGACCGGAAGCATCGGGTAGGATGACTTTATGCGTTGGATCGTTTCGAGACCGCTCAGTCCGGGCATCTCGATGTCCATCAATACCAGATCTGGTTTGTCTTTTTTGAGTTCCGACAAGGCTTCCAGACCATTGGCAGCTTCGCTGATGCTGTAAGCAGGATCCTTAAACAGTTTTCGGAATGAGTAGCGGACAAACTCTTCGTCGTCAACAATCAATATTTTTTTTATATCCATAACCTATTGTTTTACAGGAAGATGGATAGTAAAACTTGCTCCCTTGCCCGAATTGTTTGCGGCACTGATCCAGCCCTGATGCTGTTCGGCTATGCGTTGTGAGATAGACAATCCGAGCCCGATTCCCTGATCTTTTCCTTTTACAAATGGATCGAAAAGGGTATCAACGATTTCCTGTGGGATTCCGGGTCCGGAATCGCTGATAGAAAGCTCCAGGAATTGTTTATTTTTTTGGTCGGGTTTGATTCTCGTCAGAATACTCATTTCACCTTTGTTCCCCATTGATTCAATGGCATTCAGAATCAGATTCATCAAAATCTGCTTGATCATATCCGGATCAACCTGAATGAAAGAGCCTTTTGTACTGTAATTCTCCATTACCTGAATATTGTTTTGCTTCAGCTGGGCCGACATCAGATACAGAACTTCTTGAATAACAGGCTCTATTTCAACGGATTGTATTTGTGGTTTGGCAGGTCTGGCATATTTCAGGAATTTTTGCAGAAAACCTTCCACACGGCTGATTTCGTGGCTGATAATCTCAAAGTCATGAAGTTTTTCACGGCTTAAGTCTTCCTCCTGCATCATGGTATAAATGAGCAGTTTTACCGAGGTGAGCGGATTTCTGATTTCATGGGCCAGGGCAGGGGCGATTTTACCGATAGCCGCAAATTTGTTCGATTGCTCAAGAAGCAAACGATTTTTCTGTAAGTCTTCATGCGCTTTATTGATTCTGCGGATCAAGCGGTTGATATGCTCATCAAGTTCTTCAAGTTCTTTTCCGGGAGACATCCGGATATGTTCAACCATCTCGCTTCCGGCGGCATCACGCACTTTCAACACCAGTTTGTAAATTGGGTTGATGATGATTCGGGCAATGAACCAGCCAAGGATCAATCCGAGCAATGCACCTCCGATACCAAGCGCCATGGTTGCTTTGCGGATGATATAATCATTTTTGAGGATGCTTACTCTGAGTTCGGCCTGTGCATTTTCGTTTGCAATAATGAAATTGTCTGCATTTTCATCAATGGTTTTGATCAGGTCGTTGCTGGCATGTACAATCAATGCGTTTGGTTGTGAGATTCTGCCCATGCGATGCAATTCCAGGGCATTTTTGAGTGTCTGCTGATAGTTTGAAAAAAGTGCCGAAATTCTTTGAAAAAGGAGATTCGCTTCTGTTGATTTTGTGGTTTCTTTCGATTTCTCGAGCAAATTCAGGAACTCGTTCTGCTTCTGTTGCAGATCGGCAATACGTTCAGGACTGCGGTCGAAAAGATAGGTGAGTGATGCAGCGCGGATGCTGTATAAAGAGAGTTTGAGTTCCTTGGCCACACGGGCGTTTTGTACGTTTTCTTCGATCAGGCGGTTGTTTTCTTCCTGAATTTTATAGATATAGGAGATCATGAAATAACCCCCTGCCAGCAGGACCGAAGTGGTCACCAATGCCCACACGATCATTTTGTAACTGATGTTGAAGTTCATTCGCGGACGCTGCATATCCAATATTTTGTCTAAAAATAGGCAAATTTCATTACGTTACAATTTTTCGTTGTAACTATCAGATTACCAGCTTCTATCGCTCGTAAATCCCTTTCCGGTCCAATGGAGTTCCGAAAATATTTTATCCATGGCCGAAGTGTAATCTTCCACGGTTCTGGCTTTGCGGATGTGACGCCACGAAACAATCGGCTCATCAAACGACCAGACCATATATGACCATAATTCTTTCATCCTGCCCAGACAGGAGAGGTTTCCTCCTGCATTTTTCAGGCGAACCCGGAAAAGTTCGTCCATAAAACGGCGGATTATGGCTTTCTTTTCGGTGTTAGAATAATGGCAGATTCCTTTCATTTCTTCTGCCAGGAAGGGGTTTGCAAGCAATCCGCGACCCACCATCCAGTGATTTACTTCAGGAAAACTCTTCTGAAAATGTTCAAAATGCTCTGTCGAGAAAAGATCGCCATTGTAAATCAATCGGCTGTTGATTTTCCCCTGAAGCGCGGCAAAAGCATTCTCAAGCACATCGCCTTTGTATAATTGTTTGCCAATTCGTGCATGAACAATCAGTTCGCTAAGCGGATAGGCATTGAAAATATCAGTCAGTGCATCCATCTCGTCAGGTGAGTAAAAACCCAAACGGCATTTAATACTAAGCCCTACCGGAAGGTTTCCGTTCAATTGTTTCAGAATATTCTCAATTTCAGCAGGATAGGGCAGGAGCCCGGAACCCCGTTTCTTGTTTGCAACGCGTGGATATGGACAGCCTAAATTCCAGTTTATTTCAGAAAAACCAAACTGATGACAAACTTTCCCAAACTGGAGAATCTCTTCGGCTTCTTTGCTCAGAATCTGTGGAATGGTTTTCTGAAAGTCGTTCAATCTTGGATCAATCTCTTCCGGTGGATTTCCATTGGAAGGAATTCTTAAAAATCCTGTGAAAAACGGTGTATAATACCGGTCAATCCCGCCGAAATACTGATGAAACAGACGCCTGTAAACAACATCAGTGATCCCCTGAAAGGGGCCGAGAGAAATCTCGAGGATATTATCTGACATTTCGATTGATTCAGGCTTTTTTGCGCCGGATGAAAATCAGGATAAGAGCAGCGGCAGCACTAATTCCAGCTAAAACGGCACAAATCCGGGAAAGATAATCGCCATGTTTCACATAAAAAGTAAGTTCGTTGTTGATATGCAGTGATTGACGGATAACGGCCTGTTCCCAATAGGGGGTTCGTTGAAAAACATCCCCACGCTGATTGATGAAGGCTGAAATTCCGGTATTGGCCGAACGCGCAACCGAACGCCGTGTTTCGATGGCTCTGAGAATTGAGAAACTGAAATGTTGCCTGTGACCGGGTGTATTTCCCCACCAGCCGTCGTTGGTGATTACAAAGATGATGTTGGCACCGTTGCGGATGAAGCCGGTAACAAATTCACCATATACTGATTCGTAGCA
>CAZVKW010000023.1:0-21530 GCA_964627945.1 uncultured Lentimicrobiaceae bacterium | reverse complement strand
TCTTCCCAGATGGCTTCCTGAATGGCCGATTCCGGACTGAGGACAAATGATGTTTTAGGAGTAATGACTGTTGTAGCAAGTGAAAGATTACGATCGATAATCTCTCTCGAAGCGAGGTCGTACTGCTCGCTGTATGGATCGAAATTGGGTTGCACAACCACAACTTCAGTTTCTTCACCAGTCTCTTTTTGTGATTGATACATCATCAGGGAAAGAACAACAGGGGAGATTCCGAGCAAAACAAATGAAAGAACAGGAAGGTATAATTTTCTGAAATTCAGCTCTTTGTTTAAAAAGGCTTTCAAGGCATGAAATGCCAGTAAATTCATGAGTAATATCCAGATTGAACCGCCCGGAACACCTGTGAATTCATACCATTGAATCCAGGTATGTTGAAACGCGAATACATGTCCCAGATTCAGCCAGGGCCAGTTCAGGTCCCAGTTCATATGCAGGTACTCGAAACTGAGCCAGAAGAAAATCAGAATAAAACTTCCGTTTTTATTGTTGAAAATTTTTGTCCGGCAAAGATGATACAACCAGAAAGTAATGGACATGAATAGAGAATTCAGTACGATGGCAGCTACGCCTCCGACTGCTGTTGAATTCCATATCCAGTAGGTTGTGAGGATATTCCATAAGAGAAATCCGAGGTAAGAAATTCTGAAAACAGAAGGACTCCTTTTTGTTACTGCCTGATTACCAATATAATCCTGCAAAAAGAGAAAAGGAACAAAGGCGATGAAAATCAGAGGTGAAAATCCATTTTCAGGCCAAGAAATGCTTAGTAAGAGTCCGCTCAGAAGCGATAATCCGATCAGATGGATTTTTTTCATATGGGTGTTATATCGTCCTAAAAAAATTGCTAGTCAAGGCTTTGGATTTCATCAACATTGTAAAGAAAATTATCAAAAGGATAGCGGATGGCATGCATATCTTTGATTTCGTTATAAAGCAAGTCTCTGAATACGTGATAGTTTTGTTTCTCGGTAGCCGAAATAAAAATACATGGACTGTCTGATTGGGCTACCCATTGTTTTTTTAGTTCATCGAGCGGAATGTTCTTTTTGGTGGCCGGAGTAAGATCGTCATCATCTTTCCTGTCGTAAGTAAATGCATCAATTTTGTTGAATACAAGAATGATCTTTTTATCTGATGCGCCAATTTCATGCAGGGTTTGGTTTACCGTTTCGATTTGAGATTCAAATTCAGGATGCGAAACATCGACAATATGCAAAAGAATATCGGATTCACGCACTTCGTCAAGAGTCGATTTGAAAGATTCAATGAGACCGTGAGGAAGTTTTCGGATAAATCCGACAGTATCACTCAGTAAAAACGGGAGATTCTCAATCACAACTTTACGCACTGTCGTATCAAGTGTTGCGAAAAGCTTATTCTCGATATACACTTCCGACTTACTCAGCATATTCATAATGGTCGATTTGCCAACATTGGTATAGCCAACAAGTGCTACACGGATGAGGCTTCCTCGGTTTTTCCGCTGGGTTGCCTGTTGTACATCAATCTCTTTCAATCGTTCTTTTAGCAAACTGATCTTGGTACGAATGATCCGTCGGTCGGTTTCAATTTCCGTTTCACCCGGACCGCGTAAACCAATCCCCCCACGCTGACGCTCAAGGTGGGTCCACATTCGGGTCAAACGAGGCAGAAGATATTGGTATTGAGCCAGTTCAACCTGAGTTTTGGCATGGTAGGTACGGGCATGTTTGGCAAATATATCGAGGATCAGGTTGGTACGGTCAAGGATTTTGCAGCCCAGCTCTGCTTCAATATTACGGATTTGTGAACCTCCGAGCTCGTCATCAAAAACGACCAGATCGATCTCTTCTGCTTTAACATAGTCTTGAATTTCTTCAAGTTTTCCGGTTCCGACATAAGTTCGGCTGTTAGGGCGGTCGATACCCTGAATAAAACGTTCAACGGCAACACCTCCGGCTGTTTTTACAAGGAATTCCAGTTCATCCAGATATTCGTCGGCTTTTTCACGACTTTGTTCCTGGGTAGCAAGGCCCACCAGCACAGCCCTTTCAGGCTCTTTTTTTTCAAATAATTTATCTACCATGCTGCTGTTATTGCCTGAGTTTGTTTAATGCATTTCGTATCAGAAAGCCCTGAAACCGATGATTTCACGCACTTCGCTGATGGTTTTTCTTGCGCTTTCGTGTGCTTTTTCAGCACCCATTCTGGCCACTTTGCTTAAATATTTCTCGTCATTCGCCAGTTCGATGATTCGCTGGCGGACTGGTTCGGTGAAAACGATAATATCTTCGGCCAATTGCTTTTTCATATCACCGTAGCGGATCGCACACTTATTATATTGTTCATCAAAAAAGTTCACTGCATCGGGAGTTGAAACGAGTCGCATCAGGTTGAACAGATTCTCGATATACTCAGGTTTTGGCTGATTGGGTTCAGTCGGGCCGCTGTCGGTGAGTGCACGCATCACTTTTTTACGGATAGTGGCCGGATCATCGGCAAGAAATACGGCATTGCCTTCTCCTTCCGATTTTCCCATTTTCCCGCTTCCGTCAAGTCCGGGAACTTTTACTAGTTCCGAACCGAAATTATACGCCTGCGGAATTGGAAAGAAATCTTCCTGATACATCCGGTTGAAACGCCTTGCGAAGGTACGGGTCATTTCAAGGTGTTGTTCCTGATCTTTACCAACCGGAACTTTATTGGCTTTGTGAATGATGATATCTGCTGCCATAAGACTCGGATAGGTGAGTAATCCGGCGTTTACATTCTCTGGCTGCTTGCGTGCTTTTTCTTTAAAAGTGGTAACGCGCTCCAGTTCACCCATATAGGCATTCATATTCAGAATGAGGTATAATTCTGCAATTTCTGGCAGGTCGCTCTGAATATAAATGGTTGATTTTTCTGGATCGAGACCGGTTGCCAGATATTCAACAAGCACCTGTTTCACGTTTCCATGCAGATCGGCCGGTGTTGGATGCGTTGTAAGTGAATGATAATCAGCAATAAAGAAGAAGCATTTATTTTCTTCCTGCATTTTGATAAAATTCTTCACTGCACCAAAATAATTACCCAGATGCAGGTTTCCTGTGGGTCTGATTCCGCTTAATACTATTTCCATAGGGGCAAAATTAGAAATTATTTACGAAAAAATTCCCGGTGACAGGGTCTGTAACCGGGAATTTAACAATTTATTTAATTCATTATCAACACGAAAGGCCTTAAATTTTGATCTCGTCGTTGTTTTTGTTAAAAAACTTATACTCGAGCATATGATAATTGGCCATCGGGATGATTTTCACCGGTTTCTTGTATTTCCAGGCCCATTTCCTTCGGATTGAAATAAATCCTGTGGTAAGGAAAGCATGGATATATGGATGAACCGCAACGGTGAGTGAGTTTTCGTTCTGATCCTGAAGCAGATACTTAAGATTATTTTCAATTTCATCCACGAAAATAATGCTTGGTTTGCTCTTTCCGGTTCCTTCACACACAGGGCAGCTTTCGAGGATTTCGATACTCATCTCGGGACGAACGCGCTGACGGGTGATTTGTACGAGACCGAATTTACTTGGAGGCAATATGGTATGTTTCGCGTGATCGCGGGCCATCTCGTCCTGTAGTTTCTGGAAAAGTTCGCGGCGGTTTTTGCCGTCGTGCATATCGATAAAATCGACAACGATGATGCCACCCATATCGCGAAGACGCAACTGGCGGGCAATTTCTGATGCTGCCTCGAGGTTTACCGCGAGGGCATTTTCTTCCTGACTATTCTCTTTGTTTACACGATGACCGCTGTTAACGTCGATCACGTGCATGGCTTCGGTATGTTCTATGATGAGGTAGACGCCACTTTTGATGGTGACGGTTTTACCAAAAAGACCTTTGATTTGTTTGTCAACGCCGAAGGTTTCGAAAATCGGGATTTTCCCTTTATAAAGTTTCACGATATCCACTTTTGCCGGAGCGATGGTGGTGATGAAGCTTTTGATTTCTTCGAATAAAACCGGGTCATTGACATGCACGTTGTTGAACGATTCGTTCAGCAGGTCGCGCAGAAGGGCGGATGTACGGTCGAGTTCACTGATAATTTTAACGGGAGGTTTGGCTTCGTTGAGCTTGAGGGTAGTTTTCTCCCATTTTTCGACGAGGCTACGTAAATCAGCATCCAGTTCAGCCACTTTTTTGTTTTCGGCTACTGTGCGGATAATTACCCCGTAGTTATTCGGTTTAATACTCTGAATCAGTCTTTTTAGCCTGTTACGCTCTTCGCTACTGCGGATTTTTTGCGAAACAGAGATACGGTTTGAGAAAGGAACCAGTACAAGGTAACGTCCGGCAAAGGATATTTCAGATGAAATACGCGGGCCTTTTGTTGAGATAGGTTCTTTAGCAATCTGCACGAGAATCTGCGCGCCACTGGCAAGAACCTGTGTAATTTTTCCGGTTTTCTCAATATCCGCTTCCAGATGAAACGATTCGAGTTTCAGTTGTGCTGACTTTCCGTCGAGCGCAATTCTGACATATTTGTTCAGTGATTTGATCTGGGGGCCCAGATCGAGATAATGCAAAAATGCATCCTTTTCGTATCCAACATCCACGAAAGCGGCATTCAATCCGGGCATGATTTTTTTCACACGGCCCAGATACACGTCGCCAACGGCATAATTGTTATTGGTCTTTTCTTTGTGGAGTTCAACAAGTAATTTGTCCTCCAGTAAAACAATGTCAACCTCCGAAGCCTGAGAATCTATGATTAATTCTCTGTTCACTTTTTTCTTTGGTTTTTATAGTCCACAAAATGAGTGGAATAGGTTTATAAATGTAGGTGTGATAAAATGTGTCCGCCATAAAACTGAATAACACAATACCACAGTCATTTGCAGTATTGTGTTAATCAGAATGATAAAAGATCAAAGAAGAATTATTTCTTCTTATGTCTGTTTTTTCTCAAGCGTTTTTTGCGCTTATGGGTTGCCATTTTATGTCTTTTTCTTTTCTTCCCGCTTGGCATGATCTAAATTATTAAGAATTAATCAAAAAATTATTTCTGTCCTTTAACCTGTGTGGTGAAAGTTTTGGCAGGTTTAAAAGAAGGAATATTGTGAGCAGGAATAATGATTGTAGTATTCTTCGAAATGTTACGACCTGTTTTTTCAGCTCTTCTTTTTACGATAAAACTTCCAAAGCCCCTGAGATAAACATTTTCGCCAGTGACCATCGAGTTTTTCACTGATTCCATGAATGATTCAACGACTGCCTGAACAGCAACTTTGTCAACACCGGTTTTGCTAGCAACATCTGCTACGATTTCTGCTTTTGTCATATCTTTAATTTTTTAAAAGATTATAAATGTGTATTTTAATCGAATGGCAAAAGTAAGAACTTTTTTAGATTCCAAGTGTTTTTTAAGAAAATTTTTAATCTAAACCATTAAATATTAATATTTTCGATTTTATGGTATTTTTTAGTAAACAACTCCTTTTCTGGTATAGTCAAAATAAGCGCGATCTGCCCTGGCGGGAAACCAATGATCCGTATCTGATCTGGATTTCGGAAATCATTCTTCAGCAAACCCGCGTCGCACAAGGGCTTGAGTATTATAAGAGATTTGTTGGGAAATGGCCTGATGTACAATCGCTTGCAGCAGCTCCCGAACAGGAAGTGATGAAAATGTGGCAGGGTTTGGGTTATTACAGCCGTGCACGGAACCTATTGTCAGCTGCCCGAACCGTCGTATCGGATTATGCAGCACAGTTTCCTGAGACTTCAGCTGGACTTAAAAAACTGAAGGGAATCGGTGATTATACGGCAGCCGCTATCGCTTCCATTGCTTTTCATGAAAAAATCGGGGTTGTTGACGGTAATGTTATCCGTTTTCTCACACGTGTTTTTGGAATTGACGAAGCCTCCGACAGTCCTGTTTGCCGGCAGATCGTGCAGCAAAAAGCCAATGAATTATTGGGAGACAGTCATCCGGGTACTTTTAATCAGGCTCTGATGGAATTTGGTGCACTCATGTGCACACCAACAAATCCTGATTGCCTGTCTTGTCCTTTAAATAGTATTTGTGAAGCCTACAGGCAGAATGCAGTGGCACTTTATCCAGAAAAAAAACAGAAAGTGAAAGTTCGGGACCGATATTTCAGTTATCTGGTGTTTTTAGTCGACAGGAATCGTGAGAAGTATACATTTATAAGAAAAAGGAACGAAAATGATATCTGGAAAGGTCTTTATGAATTTCCATTGATTGAATCGGATCGGATGTTGATGGCCCATGAAATAGTTGAAAATGCTGAATTCAATGAACTGATTGGCGCTCATTCGTTCAGGCTGCTTTTTGTTTCGCCTGAGATTCGTCATCAGCTGACTCATCAGCGATTGCATGCCAGGTTTTTTGTATTTCAGATCGAAAAGGCTTTTAATTCAAAGCCAGAATCATTATCTTTGGTGAATCTGAATCAACTTGGTGAATACCCATTGCCCAGACTGATTGACAGATTTTTACAGCAAAATGATTTATCAGATATTGTCAAAACAGATTAAATTTTTTTACAATGGCAGGATTAAATAAAGTAATGCTTATCGGGCGAATTGGAAAGGATCCCGAAGTGATTTCATTTGATAACGGCACAAAAAAAGCAACTTTTCCATTGGCTACAACCGACCATTACCGCGACCGGGAAAATAACTGGCAGGAACAAACGGAATGGCACAATATTGTGGTTTGGGGTACCTTGGCCAACGATATTGCCGAACGCAGACGTAATTATATTAAAGGTGATTTGTTATATGTGGAAGGGAAAATAAGGACAAGGCAATATAAAGACAGTCATGATGTTACAAAGTATATAACCGAAATCAATGCCGAGCGACTCAATATGATTATGAAATCCGGACAAAATATCGGTCATGGCGAAGCCACTCCTCCTACCGGAATCGCAAATAAATTACCAAATGATCCGGTTACCGGATTACCAGCTCAGGAAGACGATAATTTTCCATTCTGATATTAACTGTTTGCCTGATGATCTGCTAAAACGGCATGAATCAGGCCTAATTTGTCTATTTTTGTGAAGATTATCGATTTCAATACTTGACGAATACGCAGTTTTCCAGTATTTACCCCTTATTGCTTCATGCAATAATTATTGGATTTATGCGGGAATCCGGAGGAACTGCTGATTTAATCTCTCCCGAAAGTATTCTGGACTATGAAACCGAAATTGCAGATGTTGACAAACGAAAGATCAAACAAATTAAACCACGCAAGCCTGATGAGTTATAGGAAATGTTCTATCCTGATTTCAGTTTTTATTTTTTTTGCTGTTCTGACTGCATGTGAAGGATCCTATTCTCCTAAACCAAGGGGATATTTCAGGATCGATCTTCCAAAAAAAACTTACGAATCATTTGATACGAGTTTCCCGTTCACTTTTGACTATCCTTCGTATGCTAAAATTACCCCTGATTATCAGTCACCTAACGAAAAATACTGGATCAATATCGAATTTCCGGATTTCAAAGGAAGCCTGCATATCAGTTATAAACCGATAAACGGAAATCTGATTAATTATCTTGAGGATTCACGCTCTCTGGTGATGAAGCATATTCCAAAAGCCAGTGCCATACAGGATAGTATGATTTATCAGCCGGGCCAGTCGGTTTTCGGGATGATTTATCACATTCAGGGGGCAGGTGTTGCTTCTCCGACCCAGTTTTTTTTAACCGACAGCACAAGCCATTTCCTTCGGGGAGCCCTCTATTTTAACATCCGACCTAACAATGATTCACTTGCTCCGGTAATTAGTTTTGTTAATCAGGATATCACTCGCCTGATTAATTCATTCCGCTGGAAATAATTCTTCTTTCAGATTGCCTCAATAGCCTTTTGTTTCAATGCTTTTCTTACTTTTATGGCCTTAATTAATATCAGTAATAATTATCTTTTATGAAAAAATTATACCTCATGATGATTGCCCTGTTTGCCATCATTCAGCTTGGTGCTCAGGAAACAGAAATTTACAACCGAATCAGAATACCTCTTGAAAATCAATCTCTTGCTCAGCTTGCTGCCACAGGAATCGATCTGACAGATGGGTATCTTAAGCCTGGTATTTACTTCCAGACCGAAGTATCTGAGTCCCAGATTCAAAAGTTGAAAGAAAATGCTATTTCGTTTGAAGTTTTGATCACCGATATGGCAAAATTCTATGCTGATCGTTATGCATCCGAAAAAGGCACCGCTATCAACCGCAATCCGGCTGATGAGTATCCCGTGCCTGCAAATTGGGAATATGGCAGCATGGGTGGTTTTTATACCTATGACGAAGCTCTGGCCGAACTCGATTATATGGCTCAGCACTGGCCCAATCTGATCACTTTCAGACAGGCAATAAATTCTGACCTTCCTACAGCCAACGGAAATCTGATCTGGTGGCTGCGTTTAAGCGATAACCCGGGTGAAGATGAAAGCGAACCGGAAGTGCTTTATACTGGTGTTCATCATGCCCGCGAAGGGATAGGAGTTCAGCAACTCATATTTTATATGTATTATTTGCTCGAAAATTATGATACAAACGAAGAGATTCGCACATTGGTGAATAATACTGAAATGTATTTTATACCGATAATCAATCCTGATGGTTACAAATATAATCAGCAGACAAACCCAAACGGTGGCGGAATGTGGCGTAAAAACCGCCGCAATAATGGAGGCACCTATGGTGTAGATATCAATCGCAACTATGGTTATATGTGGGGTTATGATAATGACGGCTCCTCACCATATCCCGGCGATGAAACCTATCGCGGAACGGCTGCGTTCAGTGAACCTGAAAATCAGAATATTAAGCAGTTCTGTGAAGAACATGATTTTAAAATTGCACTTAATTACCATTCTGCAGCAGGTTTATTACTCTATGCATGGGGCTGGACACCAGATCTTTGTGAAGATGACGCAATCTTCAATGCACATTCGATCATGATGACCCAGGATAATAATTATGTGCATGGACCAGGTTGCACAACCATTTATGCAACAAATGGAGGATCAGATGACTGGATGTATGGAGATACCGAAAATAAAAACAAAATATTTGCTTATACACCTGAAGTTGGTACCTCAAATGATGGATTCTGGCCACCCCAAAACCGTATTATTCCGCAATGTCAGGAAAATATGATCCAGGACCTTATGGCTGCCTATCTTGCTGGTAATTATGGTAGTCTGCGCGAAACTTCACCAACCATTATCAATGAAAAAGAAGGATATTTCCATTTTAACATTCAGCGATTGGGTTTCGGTGAAACTGATTCATGGACAGTCTCGATCACTCCATTGGATGAAAATATTGAATCTGTTGGTAATCCGGTTTCGTTTGGAAGCCTTGCCATGCTTGAAACCAAAACAGATTCAATCTCTTATATGCTTCGCAATGATATCTGGAGTGGCGATACGATTCACTTTCTGCTCAGTCTGGATAATGGCGCTTATATTATCTCTGATACAATTACCAAGATGTATGGAACCACAACCACTGTTTTCATTGATAGCTGTGATGTAATGGATAACTGGACTTCAGCAAAATGGTCAGTTACACAGGCAAGCTACCACACACCTACCGGATCTATTACTGATTCACGCAACGGTGATTATTCTGATAATGAAAGCAATGTTGTTACCATGATCAATCCGGTTGAGATTCCGGAAACAAGTTATGCGCAGTTGAATTTCTGGGCAAAATGGAGCCTTGAATCAGGATATGACTATGTACAGGTTCAGGTGAAAGTAGAAGGAACTTCTACATGGACAACTCTTAAAGGTAAATATTCCAAAACTGACGCAACCGGAGGTGGTTACTGGGATGGTTTTGTAAACTGGGTGAACGAAGAAATCGATCTTACAACCTATTCAGGTCAAAGCATCAAGCTCAGATTCAGATTAATCAGCGACTCCGGCGTTACCGAAGACGGGTATTATTTTGATGATATGAAGATCACCGTTCTGGATGTTGAAACAGGTTTAACCGAAAATCTTCAAACTACAAATACGATTACTTCGAGACCAAATCCGGCCAACGGAATGGTTGAATTTAGTTTTACTGAACGCACTTCGGCCAATGCCACCCTCGAGATCGTCGATTTACAGGGTCGAACAGTTAGAAATCTTGATGCCGGACTTACAACAAAACTTCGTCAGGATGTAAGCAATCTTCCTGCAGGAATGTATTTAATCAGATTGTCGGACAATGGAATTACTTTATTTAATAAATTGATTGTCAGATAGATATATTAAAGTTTCAGAATAAATAGTTAAAATCCCGCAATTCGACAGAATTGCGGGATTTTTTCATTTTATCAGGAAAATTTTGAGTACTTTTGAATCCTCAAAAACTAACGGAATGTAGATCACAAGTATTTTATTTTCAAAGAAGGAGGGAACCAATGATCGAGACAATTAAAATGGGACGGTTAAAATGGCATCATTTGTTAAACCCCAATGAAGATGATTTTACTTTTCTACGAGAGAAATTCCACTTCCACCCCCTTGACATCGAAGACTGCCGTTCGATCAATCAGCGTCCGAAAATTGATATTTATGATGATTACTATTTTCTGATACTTCATTATCCGAATTTCGACAAGCAGAATCTCTTTATCAAAACCAAGGAGGAGAAGATTTTCTGGGGTGAAGATTATATCATTACCATCGAAAAAAATCCCTGGATTGTTGGTCAGTTGTTTACCGATTATAAAAAGAAAGAGGAAGATGATGAGGAAATCGATATCGGTACTTCAGATACCCTGCTGTACCGGATTCTCGAAAAGTTGATGTCGGAGTCACTGTATCTTCTGCGAAAAGTAGGACTTGATCTCGAACTCATCAACCGTGAACTATTTGGAACCAAACAGGTAAAAATCATCGAACGCATCTCGGTTACGCGAAAAAATATCATTCTCACAAACACAATTTTCAAGCCACAGCTGAGGATGTTTCATAAGTTTGAAACCGGTCAGGTGAGCGGTTTTGCCGATAATATGGAAGACTACTGGGGCAACATCCTCGACTATTATCAGAAAATGTGGGATATGACCGAGGATTATGAGGAGCTGATTGAGGGCTTGTCTAAAACATTCGACTCGATGCAGACCAACAAAACAAATGAAATCATGAAAATTCTTACGCTGATTTCATCCATTATTCTGCCACTTACCTTTATTACCAGCCTCTACGGAATGAATGTTTTTTTGCCAATGGCAGACAGTAAAACATCATTCTGGATTTTACTTATCGGAATGGTATTGCTCAGTGTTGGAATGATTTTCTATTTCAAGAAACGAAGATGGATGTAATTGAGTGGAAAGTGAAAAGTAGCGGGATCATCAATGATTTACTTGTAGGAAGTTTTTTTGGAGGGCAATGCTAACTCATCATTGAAAATATGCGTCTGTTTCTGAATGGAAGCCTCATGTACGAGTTCGAGAACCGCAAGTAAAAATTTGGGATCAAGACCCATTTCAGTACCAATTGACAGACGATCGTCGATGATATGTTTCCAGCGTTTCAACTGAAGTATGGTGATGTTATTGTCCTTCTTATATTCGCCTATTTCGCCGATTATTTCCATCCGTTTGGCCAGAAGTTGAATCAGTTCACCGTCGAGTTTATCGATTTCGGTGCGCAGTTGCTCCAGATGATGTTCAAATTCAATGGTTCCTGATTTCTGCCGGATAATCAGATGCGCGAGCATATCAGCGAGTGCTGATGGCGAGAGTTGCTGGGCTGCATCGGTAAGTGCCTGCTCGGGATGAATATGACTTTCGATCATCAATCCGTTGGTTTCCAAATCGAGGGCTTTCTGGGCTATTTCCTGCAACAATTCACGTCTTCCGCAGATATGACTGATATCAGTGATGATCGGCAACGATGGCATCAGACGTTTCAACTCAATGGGAATTTCCCACATTGGTGCGTTGCGGTAGGGTGATTTGTTGAAATAATGAAAACCACGGTGAATAGCTGCCAGTTGTGTGATTCCTGATTTGTAAAAACGTTCGATGGCACCCATCCAGAGTTTGATATCTGGTGTAAGCGGATTTTTAATCATCACAGGGATGTTCACCCCACGAAGAGCGTCTGACAATTCCTGTACTGAGAATGGATTTACCACTGTTCGGGCACCGATCCACAAAACATCAATATCATGTTTTAGAGCCTCTTCGATATGTGCCGTATTTGCAACCTCAATGGTTATAGGTAAACCGGTTTCAGCTTTTACTTTCTGTAACCATTTAAGTCCTTGAACGCCAATCCCTTCAAAATCTCCCGGACGAGTTCTTGGCTTCCAGATTCCTGCACGGAATAATTTCACCTGAGGAATTTTCCTCAATTCACGTGCAGTTGCCATCACCTGCTCCTCACTCTCCACACTGCACGGTCCGCTGATGACATAAGGCTGATCACCCATTGGCAGCCAGTCCGGAACCTGAATATTTGTATTATCCTGACTCATAATTTTCTTCAGATGCAAAAGTAACACTTTAAACCGACAGACATTGCTATCAGTAATATGCATATAACAAGCAAAACCTATGATTGTTTTGGTTTATAACAGGCTTATATTGTGTATTTTATGTTTTTTTTCTTTACAAATCCCCGAACACTGCCCGCTTTTTCGTTTTTTTGCATAGAATTTGAAAACCAAAAAACGTGAAACGTACTGAAATCATCGAGGCACTCGGAATGCAGGCATCCGACACTGAAATCAATGTTAAAGGCTGGGTAAGAACCAAAAGAGGAAGCAAGAATGTTGCCTTCATCGCATTAAATGACGGCTCAACCCTGAAAAATCTGCAGTTGGTTGTCGATCTCGAAAAGATTCCGGAATCTGAGTTGGCATTAATGCATACTGGAGCCTCTGTTTCGGCCAATGGATTATTAATTCCGTCAGCCGGAAGTGGACAGAATGTTGAACTCGCCGTGAACAGCATCGAGTTGCTTGGAACTGCCGACCCGGATGAATATCCGCTGCAACCCAAAAAACATTCACTCGAGTTTCTGCGCGAAAAAGCACATCTCCGTTACCGTACAAGTACCTTTAGTGCAGTCGCACGTTTACGTCACAATATGATTTTTGCAATTCATAAGTTCTTCAACGACAGAGGATTCTATAATATTCACTCGCCCATCATTACAGCATCGGATGCCGAAGGCGCCGGTGAAATGTTTCAGGTTACAACCTTGCATCTCGATAATCTGCCCAAAACAGAGGACGGGAAAATAGATTACAAACAGGATTTCTTTGGAAAATCGGCCAATCTCACCGTTTCCGGTCAACTCGAAGCTGAGCTAGCAGCTTTGGCATTATCAAAAGTCTATACTTTCGGACCAACATTCCGGGCCGAAAATTCGAACACTTCACGGCATCTGGCTGAGTTCTGGATGATTGAACCCGAAGTGGCATTCAATGATATCCATGATGATATGAATTTAGCTGAGGATATGCTTAAATACCTGATTCAGTATGCTTTGGATCATTGTATGGACGATCTTGAATTTCTGAGCAAACGTCTTGAAGAAGAAGAAAAGAACAAGAAAGCCGAAGAAAAATCGATGGAGCTCATCAGCAAACTACGATTTGTTCTGGAGAATCCTTTTGAAAGAATCAGCTATACCGCTGCCATCGATATACTTAAAAACTCGAATCATAACAAAAAAGGCAAATTCAGCTACCCGATCGAAGCTTGGGGTGCTGATTTGCAATCGGAACACGAACGATATCTGGTTGAAAAACATTTCAAACGTCCAGTTATTCTCACCGATTATCCGAAAGATATCAAGGCGTTTTATATGAAGCAAAATGATGATGGAAAGACGGTTCGCGCCATGGACGTGCTTTTCCCGGGCATCGGCGAAATTATTGGTGGTTCACAACGCGAAGAAGTGTATGATAAACTGATGAACCGCATCGAAGAAATGCATATCCCCTTGGAATCGATGTGGTGGTATCTCGAAACTCGTAAATTCGGTACTGTTCCACATGCTGGTTTTGGACTTGGTTTTGAACGCCTGATGCTATTCGTTACCGGAATGGGAAATATCCGCGATGTGATCCCTTTCCCGCGTACACCGCTCAACTGCGATTTCTAAGAACTGAAAATCTTATCGAAAACCCTTATTGTGATAATCATTATCCGGTAAGGGTTTTTTGTTTTCAAAAAAACGCCGGGCAATTATTTTTCATTTTTATCAGATTGATCTAAGTGCCAATATATCAGGTGCATGAATATAAAACTTTGAAAGAATTAATCGAAAAGCTTCGTCGTTTAGGCCAAAATCTCAGTTTATTTCATACATTCGTATTGTCAAATTAAGCACCGAAACCTAAAATGCTCAGACAAGGCCTTCAACAAAAGCTTCTGCAAAAGCTTTCTCCACAGCAGATTCTGCTGATGAAACTGCTGCAGATTCCTTCCATGGCCCTTGAACAGCGTATCAAACAAGAGATTGAAGAAAATCCCGCTTTGGAAATTGAAGAAGGTTCGGAGGTTGATGAGTCACCAGAGGATGATGATTTCTCAGCCGATGATTCGTCCAGTGATGATGATTATGAGAATGATGATGAATATGACAGCGGGGATGACGAATTCAGTTTTGAAGACTATATTGAAGACGATGAGGTTCCTTCCTATAAGCTGAACGCCAACAACAACAGTGCCGACGATACCCATTATGAAACACCTTCGTCCACTGAGCCAACTTTCCTTGAGATGCTGCTTCAGCAGCTGGGTTACCGGAGTCTGGAGGAACGCAAAGATAAAATTGCACGCTATATCATTGGTAATCTGGATGATTCAGGCTATTTGTCAAGACCATTGGAAGCCCTGGCTGATGATCTGCTTTTCAATGCCAATGTACGGACAACCAAAAAAGAACTCATCGAGCTTCTAAAGATTGTGCAGGAGTTCGACCCTCCGGGGGTTGGTGCACGAAATCTACAGGAATGTCTGTTGATTCAGTTAAAGAGAAAACAGTCTGAAGAAGGTGGCGATATCTGCAAACTGCCAATTCTGATTGTTGAAAGATTCTTTAATGAATTCACCAAGAAACATTACGATAAAATCATCAAAAGAGCTGGTATCACTGAGTCTGAACTGAAAGATGCCCTTACCGAAATCCTAAAACTGAACCCAAAACCGGGCAATTCGCTTGATGACGATATGGGTGGAAGTCAGTATATCATTCCAGATTTTATCATTCATAACCACAACGGCGAACTTGAATTGAGTCTGAGCAGCCGAAACGCACCGGAATTGCGCATCAGCCGCCATTTTTCGGAAATGATTCATATGTATTCCGAAACGAAAACACGCAAAGGGAACAAGGAAGCCCTTGCTTTCGCCAAAGCCAAGATTGATTCGGCCAAATGGTTCATCGATGCTATTCAGCAAAGGCAAAATACCTTGTACGTTACCATGAATGCTATTATGAATTATCAGCGAAGGTATTTCATGACAGGTGACGAAACCATGCTGCGTCCGATGATTCTGAAAGATATTGCCGAAATCGTAAATCTCGATATATCAACTATTTCGCGTGTTGCCAACAGCAAATATGTGCAAACGCCTTTCGGGACATTCCTATTGAAAAGCTTTTTCAGTGAATCGATGCAGAATGAAGAAGGTGAAGAAGTTTCAACACGTGAAATAAAAAAGATCCTGAGTGACTGTATCGAGGGCGAAATAAAAGGAAAACCGCTCACTGACGAACAACTTACTTCCATTCTGAAAGACAAAGGGTATAATATCGCCCGTCGTACCGTTGCAAAATACCGCGAACAGTTGAATATTCCTGTAGCGCGCCTTCGTAAAGAGTTGTAAATGAATTATCTATTTAATTTTCCCGAAACAAACAGAAATAAAATTGCTACTGCTGTTTCGTATCTTTTTCATCCCATTTTACTTCCTTCGTGGTGCTTTCTGGCTTTGGCCTTTCTGGCACCTTCCTATTTAATTCAGCTGCCTGTAAAAATGACCTGGGTACTGTTTGGCTTCATTCTGATGCTGACTGCAGTGTTTCCAGTGTTGATCATGCTGTTGATGATCAGAGCAAAGATGATCAGTTCGCTTATGTTGCACAGCCGTTTCGAGCGGAATGGTCCGGTTCTGGTTACGGCTGTTTTCTTTTTTATTGCTTACTATCTTCTTGATTATTTTGGTTTTGCAGCCATTTACGGTTATTATTTGCTTTGTGCCACAAGCTTATCGCTGATAACCATGATGATCAATCCTTTCTGGAAAATAAGCCTGCATGCGATTGGTCACGGAGGCAATGTTGCTGTTTTTATCAATCTCGCCCTGATGATCGAGATGCCCTTGTATATTGTCATCGGATTCATTTTGATTGCGGGCATAACCGCAACTTCCCGACTCATACTTCGAGTGCATAAACCTGCCGAAGTTTATGCCGGATTCCTGCTCGGAATGCTTGTGATGACTTTGCTGTTTCAGCTCATTCTATGATTTATAGATTGAACTAAGACAAAACAAAAACAGATGGATTTCTCCATCTGTAAAGTTTTTAAAAGAATATTTTATTAATTGATTATCAGAACGGACTGATGCTCAAACCAACTGAAACCGGACTGAATTCAGGTCCGCGTGTGCTATTGAATGTGCGGCCAATCTGATAGTAACCAAACAAACTCACCCATTTATAACCGACGCGCAAGGTTGGTCCAAAGGTGTAGGTTTCGAGCGAATTGATACGTTTATTTTTTACATAAACCCTTGGTCCTGTAATGCTCTTATCACCAATATATTTTTCTTTACTGTCGATCAGAATGCTCATTTTGAAGCCGATACCAATTTTAATATTGTGCTTGAACTTCAAACGTAATTCTGCAGGAACATCAAGATAGGTGAGATTGATTTTCGAACGTTTGTAGTTATTTGTGATTGGAGCGAAAACAATTGTATCCGCATTCAGATCAGCAATTTTGGTGTTAGAATATAGGTTATGGGTACTGATTCCAACTCCGAGCGCGAAAATGTGCGGTGATTTCCCGACCGGGAAATTGTAGGTTCCGTAAACATTGAATCCCGGATTAAATGTTGCAGGATTATAGTCGGCCGGATATTTGGTCACGAAATCGGTATACATATCAAAGCCGATCGTATATTTTTTACTGTTTTTATCGGTGATTATCTGGGCTTGTGTGGCGAAAATCATCAATAGGAAAGCGACAATCAGTCCGGTTTTTTTCATAAACATGCTTATTTGTTGTTCAAAACGTGAAAATCAAATACAAAAGTATGAAATTTCAGGCGAAAAGGCTTATTTAATTCAGCTTTGAAGGCTGTCTGGCATTAAATAATGTTAAAAGTCTTTGATATGCCTGTTCAGGGTTGAAGCATTTTATCGAGCAATTCGTGCATCGAATTGCTGTTCCATTTGGCAGCTCCGGTTTTGTTAATCACAATATGACCTTGTGGATCAACAATATAGGTCGTAGGAAGACTATTCGTTTGAAATGCTTCAGGAATTCCGGAATTAGAATAATAGACCGGCAAATGGTAGTTTTTCGATTTAAAAAATGCCTGAACCGTTTCAGGCGATTCATCGGTGATCAGGATGAAAGCAATCTTTCCGTTGTATCCATCATATAAATCCTGAATTTCAGGAAGTTCGGCCACACAGGGCGGACACCAGGTTGCCCAGAAATTTACAAAGAGGGGCTTTCCTTGAAAATCAGCCAGTTGTATTGACTTACCATCCATCGATATGAGCTCCCACTGAAACGCTGATTCAGGGATTTTGATTTGATTTCCGGCATCCACTTCACTGGGTGAGAAACTTATCATCCTGATCATGAATGCACTGAGTTCGCGCCGGCTGGCAGGAATCAGCATCGCAATGAGGAATGCAACAAAGATCCCGTCGCCTATTTTCGACCACACTGATTTTTCTTTCAGATAGGCCTGCCATTTTTTCTTGAAATATTGAATCATCGGGCTTTTAGGATGAGACACCCATTTTTTTCTGAATGGCTAATCTGCGGTCGAGCAACTGATCCATTTCAGCTTCGGTCAGGCCGGGTTTTGTAAGCATTTCATCAATGATCCTGAGATCCTTTTCAGCATCATTGGGTTCAGATAGTTTTTCAACAGGCTGAATAACAATCGTTTCTTCACCGAGCTGATCGCGCAACTGTTTGATAAACATGGCCAGCATCTGTTTCATCGGTTCGTTTACCTGATGCACCATTTCGAACGAAATCTGGTCCTTCATGCTTTCGTAACTGCTCAGAAACATTTTCAACTGTTCGTACTGAAAGCGGCTCATTCCCGGAATTTCTTCCATCGGATGCTTCTCCACCAGTCGTTTAAACAACTGAAACAGTTCTTCTATATTTTTTTTGAATTCTTCGTCTTCCATTTTATTAGGTCTGTGGTTTTTTTATTACAACAATCGTGCAAAACACATTATTCTGACATTCCTTCCGGTTTACCTTGATAAGACGCCCGGGAGAAAGCTTTTGTTACGGGCAGATTTAAAATGACCTTCATTTACCCTTTGAACCTCTTCGATAGTGTAGAAAGCATGCGGATTAAACTCCTTGATCAGGGTAAGCGCTTCGCTGAGGTCTTTCTTTTTCATGGTGCTAAACAAGATCTGCACGGGTCCGTCTTTTCCTTCTGCCTGAACGATGGTTACCCCGAAATTGGCGTCACGCAGTCGTTTGATAAGTTCTTCCGTATCTCCTCTGGCAATTACACGGATAATCACAGTGCCGAGCGTCATTTTCTCGACCAGAATAATTCCGATATAATTTCCGGCAGCAAAACCGGCTCCATAACCGATATAGCTCATGAAATTATCGAGGTTTTTCATGATCTGCCCGATGGCCACCAACCAGATCACCACCTCAAAAAATCCGAGAATGGGCGCCAGGGTTTTGTATCCACGCGATACAAAAATCATCCGGATGGTGTTGATCGTTACATCCATGATGCGGGCCAAAGCAATGAGAAGGGGCAAAGCGACCCAGAAGTAGAAATCAGACTGCATGAATTCTGACATAATCGTATTTTTTATAACCGGACAAAAATATACAATCTGAATCATAAAAGTTGGGCGTTTGATGGATTGGCAGCAGAGAATAATTCGGTATTTTACCTGAGGTCCAAAGAAACAAGGCAAGGATGAACGAACAAAAAGGCTTTTTTTTACCTTTGCCGCATGATAAATCAGGAAGAATTTTTTAAGAAAATCACATCCCATGCCAAGGAGTATGGTTTTGTGTTTCAGTCGAGTGAGATATACGACGGATTAAGTGCTGTTTACGACTACGGCCAGAATGGCGTCGAATTGAAGAACAATATCCGCAGCTATTGGTGGAGATCGATGGTGCAGTTTCATGAAAACATTGTCGGACTTGATTCGGCCATTTTCATGCACCCGACCATCTGGAAGGCTTCGGGCCATGTGGATGCCTTTAATGATCCTTTGATCGATAACAAGGATTCGAAAAAACGCTATCGTGCCGATGTGCTGGTCGAAGACCATATGGCGAAGATCGAAGACAAAATCAATAAAGAAGTAGAAAAAGCTGCCAAACGTTTCGGCGATGCTTTCGACGAACAGCAATTCCGCGAAACCAATGCCCGCGTGATGGAATATTCAGCCCAGCTGGCCGAAATCCGCAAACGGCTCTATGGCATCATGGAAGCCAATGATTTGGTGGCATTCAAGCAGTTGATCGAAGATCTGGCCATTGTTTGCCCGATCTCCGGTTCACGCAACTGGACCGATGTCCGTCAGTTCAATCTGATGTTCTCAACCCAGATGGGATCAACTGCCGAAGGCGCCAGCGAACTGTATCTGCGTCCCGAAACAGCGCAGGGGATTTTTGTGAATTATCTGAATGTGCAGAAAACTGGCCGTATGAAGATTCCGTTTGGGATTGCCCAGACCGGAAAAGCTTTCCGCAACGAGATTGTTGCCCGTCAGTTCATTTTCCGTATGCGCGAGTTCGAACAGATGGAGATGCAATATTTTGTGAAACCCGGTGAAGAACTTGAATGGTTCGAATACTGGAAGAAACAACGCATGAAATGGCATCTTTCGCTCGGAATTCCTGCTGCAAAATACCGTTTCCACGATCACGAAAAACTGGCGCATTATGCCAATGCCGCTGCCGATATTGAGTTTGAATTTCCTTTTGGTTTCAAGGAACTCGAAGGAATCCATTCGCGCACCGATTTCGATCTGGGAGCACATTCGAAATTCTCGGGCAAGAAAATCCAGTATTTCGATCCCGAACTCAACGAAAGTTATATTCCGTATGTGATTGAGACTTCCATTGGTCTCGACCGTATGTTCCTGGCCATGCTGAGCAATGCCTATACCGAAGAAAAGCTCGAAGACGGTTCGGAACGCGTTGTGTTGAAACTGCCGGCCATTCTGGCACCTTTCAAAGCGGCTGTGTTGCCTTTGATGAAGAAAGACGGTCTTCCTGAAAAAGCCCGCGAGATCATGGATGTTCTCAAACAGGATTTCATGTGTCATTACGAGGAAAAAGATGCCATCGGCAAACGCTATCGTCGTCACGATGCCATCGGAACACCTTATTGCATCACGGTGGATCACCAGTCCCTCGAAGACAATACCGTTACCCTCCGCGACCGCGATACGATGTTGCAGGAACGTGTACCGATTGAAGATCTGGTTACATTGATTTCAAAGAAAATCAGAGGATAATTATCTGTTTATCAATATAAAACGAAAGACTGTCTGTAAAGGCAGTCTTTTTTTGTTTTCAGGGTTGAATGGATCAAAGAATCAAATATTGGCTAGACGAAAGGTTAGCTGCAATGAAATTGTTCAAATGGCAGATTTAAAAAAAATTTACTTATTGTTGAAAGCGGTCATCGTCAACTGAATACCTACACTGGCAAAGCTTTTCACCATATCGGCCGCCACCTCGATGCGTGGCTGAATGATTTCGAGTTCCTGTTTCGACCATTCACCCAGCACGAAATCTACCTGACGGCCGCGCGGAAAATCGTTCCCGATACCGAAGCGCAGACGTGAAAACTCATTGGTTTTCAGGATATAAATGAGATGTTCCAGACCGTTGTGGCCGGCATCGCCGCCTTTCATTTTCATACGTAACTGACCAGTTGGCAATGCGATATCGTCGACCACCACAAGCAGGTGTTCGGTATCGATGTTTTCCTTTTGCATCCAGTACTGAACGGAATTCCCGCTCAGGTTCATATAGGTGGTAGGTTTAATGATTACCAGACTTTTACCACGATGTTTCACCACAGTTGTCTGGGCGTAGCGTTGGGTGGTGAACGAAACGCCGGCTTGGGCAGCCAGTTTGTCGGCAACCAGAAAGCCGGCATTGTGCCGTGTATTGGCATATTCGGCACCGATGTTTCCCAGACAGGCAATCAGATATTTCATTTCCGGTATATAAAAAAAGAATCAGCCGCAAAGCTAATACCTTTTAAAAGATTAT
>CAZVKW010000022.1:25771-31420 GCA_964627945.1 uncultured Lentimicrobiaceae bacterium | reverse complement strand
TGAAAAAGGTGTTTCAACGCATTCGAGCGGAAACCACGCCCAAGCGCTTGCCAGAGCGGCAAAGATTGCCGGTACAAAATCCTATATTGTAATGCCGCAGAATGCTCCTGAGGTGAAAGTTGCAGCTGTGAAGCAATATGGAGGGGAAGTAATTTTTTGTGAACCAACACTGGAAGCACGCGAAACTACCCTTCAAAGTGTAATTGAAAGAACAGGTTCGGTGATGGTTCATCCATACAATGATATGCAGGTTATTACCGGACAGGCAACTGCGTGTATGGAACTTCTGGAGCAGGTTCCCGGTCTTGATCTTGTACTTTGTCCGGTAGGAGGAGGAGGTCTTCTTAGCGGAACGGCAAGCAGTATACATTATTTTTCTCCCAAAACACGTTTGATTGCGTGCGAACCGGCCGGAGCAGATGATGCGATGCGTTCTTTCAAAGCAGGACATATTGTGCCGTCGGTTCAACCGAAAACCATCGCTGATGGTTTGCTTACCTCGCTTGGGAGTCTGACCTTTCCGATTATCAGTCATTTTGTTGAAGATATTTTAACTGTTGAGGATCAGGATATTATTCATGCAATGAAACTGGTTTGGGAAAGGATGAAGATAGTTATTGAACCCAGTTCGGCCGTTCCTGTGGCTGTGGCTCTCACAAATTCAGCATTAATCAAAGGATTAAGGGTAGGAATCATTATTTCAGGTGGAAATGTAGATTTGAATCAATTGCCATGGATGAGAAAGCAGTAAATGCAGTGGTTAAAGGGAATCTTTATCTGATTCCGACAACGTTGGGCGATAGTGAACCCACAATGGTATTACCGGCAGGTACTACTTCTATTTTGCAATCACTTGATTATCTGATTGTTGAACAGGTCCGGACAGCCCGAAGATTACTCAGCCGCCTGCATCTTTCTGCAAAGATTGACTCCATCCGTTTTTTTGAACTGAATAAGCACAGCTCACCAATGGAAGTCAGGACCTTTCTGAATCCTGTTTTATCGGGAGCCTCAGTCGGATTGCTTTCTGAAGCAGGAACTCCCTGCATTGCTGATCCGGGAGCGGTAGTTGTAGCACATGCGCATGAACTTGGAATAAGGGTAATTCCACTCACCGGGCCAAGCTCTATCATACTTGCATTGATGGCTTCGGGTTTCAATGGCCAGTCATTCGCTTTTCATGGCTATCTTCCTATTCCTACTCCTGAGCGAGTCCTTGCAATAAAACATATTGAAAATCATTCGATTACGCTTGATCAAACACAGATATTCATCGAAACACCTTTCCGGAATCTATCGCTCTTCGAAACACTAATAAAGACATGTCAGGCAGCTACGATGCTCTGTCTAGCAACAGATATCAGTCTCGAAACCGAATCCATTCAAAGTATGTCGGTCAAAGACTGGAAGAAAATGACTCCGGATATTCAGAAAAGGCCAACAGTTTTCTTGATATACCGTCAAAAAAAATAGGTTGTAATAATTTGTATTACAACCTATCTGAGCATTTCTAAATCCTATTAATAGTGGTGATGTCCGTGGGCTCCGTGTGCATGCCCATGATGAATTTCTTCTTCAGTTGCTTCTCTCACTTCGAGAATTTCGCCACTAAAATGAAGTTCCAGACCGGCCAAAGGATGGTTAAAATCCATTTTTACTTCATTGTCAGCTACTTCCATAACGATGCCGTCGATCGGATTTCCTTGATTATCCTGCATCGTGATCTGATTTCCAACCATGAGTAATCCTTCTTCAATAACTCCGTCGATTTCGAAGATATTTTTTGGCAGATCGATAATGGCTGTTTCGTCAAAACCACCATACGCATTTTCAGGGCTAAGGGTGAAATTAAAGGAGTTTCCAACTTTCAGACCAGCCAGATTGTTTTCAAATTCAGGTAAAAGCGAACCTACGCCAAATAAATATACAAAAGGTTCGTCTTTCTCAACTTTCTGAATTAAGTCGCCTTCGGCATTGTTTTCCCTTAACTCATAGGTAAGAGAGACTACTTTGTTATTTCCAATTTCCATCGAAAGGTTTTTTAATGATTTTCTTATTGATTTTCAGTAAATTTCGGCGGCAAATCTACGAAATAATGTGAACAGGAAAGCGTTAAATAATCGTAATCAAAGCTGAGTTTTATTTAATAAACAACAAAGTTGAAAGATAAAGTATTACTTATCAGTGAATTGTCGAAGAGCTATGGTCGTATCAAAGCGGTTGATCATCTGAATCTGGAAGTTCATCGCGGAGAAATTTTCGGAATACTCGGCCCCAATGGCAGTGGAAAAACCACAACACTAGGAATTATTCTCGGTGCCATCGCTTCGGATGAAGGGACATTTATGTGGTTTGGGGAAAAACCCGGTCCGGCATCCAACCGCAGAATTGGTTCAATCCTGGAAACACCCTTGTTTTATCCATTCCTGAATGCAGTTGATAATCTGAGAATTATCGCGGAAATTAAAAATGTATCTCGGAATGGTTTAGATGTTATTTTGCATCAGGTGGGTCTTTATGAACGGAGGAAAAGTCAGTTCAGAACCTTTTCGCTTGGTATGAAACAACGTCTTGCGGTGGCAGCAGCTCTGGTAGGCGATCCGGAAGTGCTGATTTTGGATGAACCAACCAATGGACTTGATCCTCAGGGGATTGCAGATGTTAGAGAATTGATTCTAAATATTGCTGCTCAAGGAAAAACCATTTTGCTGGCAAGCCATTTGCTCGACGAGGTTCAGAAAATCTGCAGCCATGTGGCCGTACTTAACAAAGGAAAATGTTTGTTTAACGGCAATGTAGATGAGATGCTGGTTCAGACGCGATCTGTCGTTCTTATTTCTGAAAATTTGACTGATTTGAGAGATCAGTTATCACAATATGAAGGTGTTACAGATGTTGTTTTGGATGAAAGCTGTGTCAGGGCAGAACTGAAACCAGCTTTTTCTTCCACTGATCTGAACCGTTTTTTATTTGAAAAGGGCCTTGTGCTGAGTCATTTGAGCACAGAAAAAAGAAGCCTCGAAACCTATTTTCTGGATATATTGGAGAAAGAGTCATGAAAAAACTTCTTCGGATAGAATGGATTAAAAATGCCGGAAATCCGGTATTTTGGGTAATAATTGGTTTGTATGCTATCAGTGTCGTTGCAGAATTATTTGGTGCTGAAGCATTTATTAATAAAGTTACCTCTGATGTTTCACGAAACTCCCCGATACCTATTCCTAATATGTCGATTTATGTATTTCCATCTGTTTGGCACAATCTGACCTATTTGGCTGGTTTTTTAAAACCCCTGCTCGCTTTTGTAGTAATCTTATTCATTACCAATGAGTTCACCTACCGAACAATCCGTCAGCATATTATCAATGGATTGAGCAGAAGCGAAGTTTTTTTAACCAAACTTGTTTTTATCAGTTCATTAAGTTTGCTTTCCGTATTATTGGTTTTCCTTTCGGGACTAATTCTGGGATTTTTTCATACAAAAGAGATCGAATTTGGACAAATATTAGAAAATCAGCAGTTTATCTGGGCCTACTTTCTGGAATTGATGGGAGTCTGTAGTTTTGCCTTGATGTTGTCTGTCATTTTGAAAAGATCAGGTGTAACAATTGTTGTTTTTTCCGTTTATTTTTTCATTCTTGAGCCTGTTTTACGCTTCAATCTGGAAGATTCGATTGCTCCGTACCTTCCAATGAAGTCTTTTGGCAGGCTGATCGATGTTCCAAATACTTCTTTGATGAAACTTTTCGGAGTTAATTTTAGGGAATTTATAAGTATTTCTGATGTATTAGTTAGTCTGTTGTATTTATTTATATTTTTGATTATCAGTTATATAATAATACGTAAGCGTGATAGTTAGAAATTATTTATAGTACTTTGTAATGCAAGTTTTAGAAATTGTACCTTTACTTGAGGAAAAGGGAAATACTTGACAACCATTTTTCAAATTACATAGCTGATTGGTATATAAGAATTGATGAAGGCAATTTTTGATAATACAAAGCCAGAAAGTTTCAATGATTTCCGAATCGGAAAAGGTAAACGTGTCTTCGATATTATTGTGGCTTCACTAGCACTTCTGATATCTTCCCCATTCATGCTCATAATCGCCCTGTTCATCAAGATTGAATCACGTGGACCTATCATTTATAAATCCAATAGGGTTGGTACTGGTTACGATGTATTTACATTTTATAAGTTCAGGTCAATGCGCAAATCAGCAGAGAAAGAGCGCGAAAGTTTTTCCGAACTGAATTTGTACCTGATCAATAAGCATAAGAACGACAATTTATTAATTGAAAAAGGTTGCCCTGAATGTGCCCGCTTAGGTTATCATTGTTCACCATTACTGTATATTGAAGGAACCGAAATTTGCGAAAACTGGTATCTTGAGATGAAGAAAAAAGTGACTGAAATGGCAACGTTTTTCAAAGTTCAGAACGATCCCCGGGTAACCCGTTTTGGTCAGATTATCCGTCGATTAAATCTGGATGAACTACCTCAATTGATAAATGTAATCAAGGGAGATATGTCAATTGTCGGAAACAGACCACTGCCAATTTACGAAGCCGAAAAACTCACCAATGATCAGATGGCATACAGGTTTCTTGCCCCCGCAGGCATTACAGGATTATGGCAGATTTCGAAAAATCGATTCGAAAGTGAGGAAGAACGCATCAAACTTGATAATATGTATGCACTGATTGCTTCACCCAGAAAAGATCTGGAGATTATCTTTAAGACTCTTGGAACCTTCTTTAACCGTAATAATTATTAGGCTGTCTGCTTAATAGGAGCCATTCAGTTTCCTTAAAAACCATTCAAGACTGGCCAGGATTATCAAGAAAACAAATACGATACTATAGTTGATTACAGCTTCATATTTCTCGTGAAAGCGTGCAACTGAAGTAATATTATTTTGTTTGGCGAGCCATTGAGGAATTAGATTTAAACTATCTATCGAAACGAAACGTCCTCCACTTTGAGTAGCAATCTGATGTAATAAATGATGATTTGCCAAAAGATCAGATGTTTCCAGAAGATCCATCTCGATTTTTATTTTCCCAGATTCTGTGTAATACTTTGATCCTGAGGTTGTTTCAGCCTTCCAGCTATACATTCCTGCAGCCAGTCTACCCGCATTCAACAAATATTGCTCATTGTCGGATGCGAATACAAAGGGGTATGTCTGTTTATTCAGGTCATTGGTCAATGTCAGTTTGATTTCTGCTGAGCTGATTGGTTCACCACTCGGATTGAAAAGCTGTGCTTTGAATAATACATCTTCGGTAGGTGTGAAATTTTCTTTGAGCTGTATTTTCAGATCCGGATCTTTTGTGCTCGCAAGTAGATATGTAACTATTTGATTTGTAAGATGATTAAAGAAATCTGGATTTCGATCTTCATTTTGAGTCGCCAGACGCCATCTCCAGATTCCGGTTCCAAAAATGAATCCCAGTTTACGATCGTCAGACTCGGAGAAAGCAATGAGTGGTTGTGAAGTTTCTATATTCCGGATTTTTTGAAAATAGAGAATGTTTGCTCCGGTTTTGAAATTATAGTTACCAAAGGCTGATTGCAAAGGGGGTAAATTATTCAGTTTTTCATCTGTGTTTTTGTCAGCATTGAATAAACTGAAACTCTTGTTCA
>CAZVKW010000022.1:2325-25671 GCA_964627945.1 uncultured Lentimicrobiaceae bacterium | reverse complement strand
TTGAATTGTTCAGTCACCTCACTTGAAACCTTGATAGTCAGATCAAGAACACCAGGTCTGTCTGTCTGTATTTCAAAATATTGACTTGAGACAAAATTATTCGATCCAGCAATAATCGTTCTCTCTTCAATTTTTGAATTATTGGCAAAAAGTTCAATTTTACATTTTTTTGAGCGGATCTGACGGGCCAGAATATTGGCTTCAAGTGTAAAACGACTGTTTTTATATACTTTTTTATTGGCAGTCATTTCCAAAACCGACAGATCAGGATGAGATACAGTATCACCCAATCCTACAGTAAGAACGGGAATATTTGTGGCAAGTGCTTCCCGAAGCGGCTGGGTTCCCTGATTGACAATGCCATCTGTAAAAAGAAGGATCGCTCCGATATTTCGGTTGCTGTATCGCTGTCTCACTTCCTGAAAAAGCGCAGAGATATCTGTTTTCTCTTCCTGAAAACTGAGCTTATCAGATTTCGAGATGCGCGAACCGAAAGTGAAATTGTCGATTTGAAAGTCCTTCTGTAACTGAGAATTGAGGTTTGTGATAGAATTCTTCAGTTCTTTTTGATAAAATACCGAGTCCTTTGTAGAAACTATTGAAGCTGAATTATCCACGCCGACTATCAAAATTGGTTGTTCAATTTCCTTTTGAATGTGCAGAATAAAGGGATTCAGCAGCAGAAGCGCTATAAAACTTACCAGAGTGAACCGGATTACTGCCAGAATAATGGTTAAAACCAGACCAAATGGTTCCTTTTTGTTTTTATAATAAAGTATTGTGGCATAGACAATTCCTGTCAGACTCACAAGAAAGACCATCCAGAAAGGGTAATCAAAATTGATTTGATATGGGAGCATAGTGCGGTTTTTGAAAGAAAGGGATGAAAGAAAAAACTCCCTTCATCCCTTCAATTGAATTCGTTTTCAGCATTACATGCTCATGCCACCGCATACGCTGATCACCTGACCAGTTACGTATGATGAAAGCTCTGAACCGAGAAAAACAGCAACGTCGGCGACATCACCAGGTTTGCCGCTGCGTTTCAATGGAATTTCGCTAATCCATTGTGCGCGAACATCATCCGGAAGTTTGTGTGTCATTTCTGTTTCGATGAAACCCGGTGCAATTGCATTGCAGCGAACATTTCGGCTGCCCAGTTCCTGCGCAATTGATTTGGTAAATCCGATCATTCCGGCTTTGGATGCAGAGTAGTTTGACTGACCTGCATTGCCATTAACGCCCACAACCGAACTCATATTGATAATACTACCACTTTTCTGTTTGATCATGATACGTTGAACTGCTTTGGTAAGATTGAAAACCGATTTCAGGTTTACAGTCATTACTAGATCCCAGTCCTGTTCTGTCATTCTCATCAAAAGGTTGTCACGTGTAATACCGGCATTGTTAACAAGTATGTCAATCCGGCCGAAATCACGCACAACATCTTCTGCAAGTTTCTCACTATCGGTGAGTGAACCGGCATTTGAGGCATAGCCTTTGGCATTCACGCCGAGAGCCTTTATTTCGGCTTCGGTATTTTGCATTTGTTCGTCATAGTTCAGATCTGAAACAGCAACTGAAGCGCCCTCGGCTGCAAATCTGAGTGCCAGAGCTTTTCCGATTCCTCGCGCACCTCCGGTAATTAATGCTACTTTTCCTTCTAATAACTTCATGTTTTGGCGATTTAATGAGGAGCCAAAGATACAAAATTCACAATGGAAGTGATTCTGTTCAGGTTTTCTCAGGACTGTTTTTCAAAAATCAGTCTGAAAATTGCTCCGTTTAAAGGCTTATTCTGCAATTCCAGTTTTCCGTTATGGGCATCCATGATCAGTTTTACCGCAGCTATCGACAAACCAACACCTTCACTCACATCCGTGAAGTTTTTGTTGATTGGTTGATTAAAATGTTCAAGCAGATCTTCTTCAAATCCAGGGCCGTTATCCGAGATCTCAAGCATATCTCCCTGATCCGTTGCGAATGTTTTTACGGTTAATGTGCCATGTTTTGGTAGATGATAAATACAATTTTCAAGCAGAACGGAAACTGATTTTCTGATCAGATCAGAATCAGCAACTATTTGGATATCAGGTTCTGAGAATTCTGTATGAAGTTTAATTTCTTTTTCTTCGATCAGATTCTTTAGTTCTTCTGCAGCCATCGTAAAAATAAGCCGTATGGATGTTTGGAAAAGTTCCACTTTTTGGTTCTCTGACTGAAGTGAAGTGATCAGTAAGGCTGTTTCTGAAAAACGGGAAAGTCGTTTTGAAGTTTGCTCAAGGAATTCCAGATAGCGCTTTTGCTCCTCATTTATATCAGTCTGGTTTAATAACTGAGTCAGACCTATAATACCGTTCAATGGAGTACGTAATTCGTGGCTGATGATTCCCAGAAATTCACTTTTTGCTTTTTCAAGTCGTGACAGTCGAAGATTTGCTTTTTCCAGTTCTGAAGTTCTTTCTATAACTTTTTCTTCCAGATGCTGATTCAGTTGCTTCAGCTGATGTTTTTTTTCTCTCAGATCGAGATGGGTTCTAACACGTGCAATGAGTTCAGACGCATTAAACGGTTTTGAAACATAATCCTGAGCACCAAGTTGAAAGCCGGTTAATACACTATCGAGATCTGATTTTGCGGAGAGAAAAATCACAGGTAAATCCATGGTTTTTTTGTTGGCTCTTAATTGCCGGCAAACTTCAAATCCATCCATGCCGGGCATCATCACATCAAGCAGGATGAGATCGAAATCATTGTTAAATGCCAGTTGAAGAGCATTTTCACCATTGGTGGCATAGGCAATCCTAAGTCGCTCTTGTGAAAGAATATTGCCAACAACCTGTATGTTTTTTGGCACGTCATCGACGATGAGTATTTTGCTTTCGCGAGGTTCAAAGGTCAACATGAGAAATGTGGATTAGATTCAGAGTTTAAAGCCTGATTTTCTGATTATTTGCTCAAATTCCTCCATTGAATTATTTATTTTCTCAATGTCGAAAGCTGTAACATGATTTTTCAATTCGTTACCATAGTCCAATAAAATAGTATTTCCACTATTCTGAGCAAAATCAATTAATTGGTCGGCAAAGAGCTCCGTATCATTCATAAATTGTGTTTTCAGTGCCTGTTTCCATAATCTTCTTAGTTCATTTATACTTCCTCTGTTTTCTTGGGTTGAAACCGGAGGAATTATAGGCTTTAAACCAGGTAATTTGTCTGCCTTCTTGCTTGTCATTGCTTTGATATGGTTCAGTAAATCAAGGTTTTGCTCTGGAATATTGAATTTTGGATATTGGCTTAATCCGGATGTAATTTCATTCGACTCTTTTTCCTGAATCATGAATACTCTTGTAGATGATGAAAGGTTGTTTGTTACGTAATCGGCCAGAAAATCAAGATCAAATTTTCCGGTTTCGATGATAAGGCAGTCAGGTTTTATCTGGTTCATTAAGCCAAATAACTGACTTGTTTCATAAAAACTGTGCAACTGAAGGTTATATTCCGACATGATTTCAACAAGCACATTTTCTGTTTTTTTATTCGAAAGAAGCAAGAAAAATACAGGGTTTTTGACTTCAATGGCCACTTTTAGAATACTGGAATTGGCAACAGGATTAAATGCTTCGCTTGCAACATCTCTGAAGATGATTCTGAAGGTGGTCCCCTGTCCTTCCTTACTTTCAAAAGTTATGGTTCCGTTCATTGCTTCGATCAGACGTTTGGTAATGGTTAAACCCAGGCCAGTGCCTTTTCCTGAGGTATTTAAACCGGGTTCCTGATAGAAAGCTTCAAAAATCCTGTTCTGATTGGTTTCGGAGATACCGACTCCGGTATCACTTATCTTGAAATGAAGGTCAAAATTATTGTTAGAAGTGAAATTTTCGATAAAAACAAGCAATCCAACCTCACCGTTATTGGTAAATTTTATCGCATTTCCAATGAGATTAAATAATATCTGTCGTAATCTGATTTCACTAAGATACACAAGATCAGGTATATTGCTCTCAAGATGAACATTAAATTGAATTTTCTTTTCCTTGATTTGGAGAGAAAAGATATTCCTTATTTCCTCAAACAAAGGTCTGATGCGTGACGGCCCTTTATCGACCACCATTTTTCCTGCTTCAATTTTTGATAAATCGAGGATGTCGTTGATAAGTGTAAGCAAATTTTTCCCACTAGCACGTATTGATTCAAGATAACTTTGATGAACAGGATCAGTAATATCCATAGCCAGAATATCGGTGAATCCGATCACCGAATTCATAGGTGTCCTGATTTCATGGCTCATATTGGCCAGAAACTGGCTCTTGAGCTGATTGCTGCGAATCGCATCTTCCTTCGCGATTTTCATTTGTTCAGCATACACCTTTAGTTCTGCCTGAGTATTCTCAATTTCCTGGTTTTTCTGCTGAAGCTCGCGGTTGGCTTTCGTGCGGAGATAAATGACATAAATAACCACAGTCAGTGCCAGCAACATACCAATCATAATGATGCTGATAATGATGGTTATAAATCGTTGTCTTTTTGAACTAAGATCGGAAATCTCTCTTTGTTTTTTTAACAGAGTGATTTGATTTTCACTGCGTTCGCGATCAAAAAGAGTTTGCATCTGAAGAATCGACTTACGGGTATTATCATTCAGAATCGAATCGTTTAGTTCCTGTGACCTTTCAAGATATTTAAGTGCGTTTTCAGTTTGGTTAAGGGTTTTTGAGACCTTGTACATCAGAGTATATGCATCCTTAATATTGGCTTTTGACTGGGTTTTTGTCGAAATTTTAATGGCTTCTTCAAGATATTGGATGGCGTTTTGATAGTCTTTTTTGTCAATATATAACTGTGCGACCATGATCTGACTATTGGCCAAATAGTTAAGATCACTCAGTGATTTGTTCAATTCAAGTCCTAATAAGCAGTAGTTCAGTGCTTTGTTGTAATCTTTCTTGTCGCGGTAGAGTGAACCAATATCATTATAACAAATAGCAACACCTTTTTGTGACCCTATTTCACGGTTCACTTCAAGCGACAGCATATAATATTCAAGGGCCTTTTCGTAATTACCGACCTTTTTATATACATTTCCTAGGTTGTTCAAATTTATTGCAACACCCAGCAAATGATTGATTGATTGTTCGATACGCAAACATTCGCGAAACAAACGCATTGCATCATCATAATTTCCAAGTAAATACTGAATGTTACCAAGTCCATTGGTGGCAATTGTTATTCCTTTTGTATCTTTAATTTCTTCGGCCAGTTTCAATGCCTGCAAATGATATTCACTGCCTTGTTTGTAGTCATCAATCCGGCGGTGAACAACTCCCAGATTATTCAGTGCCACGATCTTTTCTTGTTTAAGATTCAGAGAATCATTTACTTTAAGTTCTCTTTTATGCCATTCAAGTGAGCTTGAATAATTTGCTACATTACGGTATGCAACCCCCTTTGAATCAACCGCTGCAAGGAAGAACTGTATCTTATCCTTTGAAAAAGCAAATTTCAATGCCTGATTAAAATAATATTCAGCATCGAATTTCATATAAATTTCATCGGAATTAAATTGTAAACCATCTGCCAGATCAAGGTAAGCCTGAATTCTCACCGAATCAGGGGCTGATACGGTTTCTGCAAGGTGATACAGATTATCAAAATGATCTTTCTTGTTGTTTGTGGTTTGGCTTTTAACTCCGAACCAGCAGACAATAGTTATGAACAGAAATATGGTTAAAAATTTTTGACTTCTGTTTAACATGTGTTGTGATAATTGGAAAAACAACAAGTATTCAGACGCCAAATTACAAAAAATTCACAATGTTAGCCGAAGTAAAAAACAGAATTTCAGATCGAATTATTTCTGAATCAAGGCAATTCCCCTTCCAATAAGGGAGAAATGTGTTGCTGATCTATTTTGTTTTAGGCTTAGTGAATGTGAAATTTCTTTCTGAATCTCGGGAAACAGATTTGTTTTGACCAGGATTTCCAGGATTTCCAGTGGCAAGAGCCAGTCCTGATCAAAGTTCAATTTCAAGTTTTCCCATATTTGCGGTATTTTCTTGAACCCTGAATCACCTTCCCTGATATCTCTGATTTCCTTATAAAAAGAGAAAAGTTGCATATCCTCGGGACGATACATGATCTTGTGTGTGGTTTCTTTTGGAGGTTCCGAAAAAATGCCATAGTTATCCGGGTCAGCAGGTCCATTTGCTACAGAAACGATGCTTTCGCCAATCGCCATGTCGAAAATACCCCATTCAGGCTTAAAGAGGATTTTATTCTCAAATTCGACTGTACAGTCTGAAAAACTCAGCATAAGAAGGTTTTGATCGTGCCTTATTTCCGATTGAAGCTTTCCTTTTACGATTAAACCTGATTCAAAGGTAAACTGTGCATAAGTGTTTCGTATGATGCCCAGGCTTATCAGATCGGAGTCTTGAATCAGACGTGGTGGTTTGTTGATGCCGACAATGCGTCCAACCGGAGTGCTGTAGCCATGCTGATGATACTCCTTGCCATGTCCTTCAATTTGTTTGTTATCGTAAGAAATTGCAGTCGGGCTGATTGTTCTGAAAAATACAACCTCATTTTGTTTGAGCAGATAATCACTGAAAACTCCTGAGATCTGAATCCCGGAGCTCAGTCTGACCGTGGCAATATTGTTGGAAGATACTGCTTTCATAATTCCTTCCACACCACCTTTTCTAAAAGCCATTCTGTCAGCAAATTCATCCAAAACCCTGATAAGATGTCCGAAATCGGGAGTTACAAACAGCTGAGGCTGGGGTTTTGTGATATCGAAATTATAGAGAGCTGCATCAATCGAGTAGGGTAGTTTGATCACATTTTCACTTAAAGCACCTTTGCTTTCCTCAATGGATGAAAGAAGGCCGGCACCATAAATCGATGGATTCTCAATATTTCCAACCAAGCCATATTCTACTGTCCACCAATGAAGATTGCGGATAAGTGCCATTTCTGATGGAATTCCCATTTTACTATCGGCTTCTTTTAGCAGTTGCTCTGCCTGGTCAATTTCTTCCTGAGGGGTATTGGGATCTGCTTTCAGAATAGAAAGATGCCTGATCGCTTCATATAATATATAATCATTGGCTGATGAAATGGCTTTTGAACCTATTTCGCCAAAATAGCGCAAGTATTCTGCATATTCCGTATCGGCGATAATGGGGGCGTGACCAGCCGCTTCGTGTATGATATCAGGAGCAGGAGTATAACCAATCTGATCAAAAGGTCTTATGTCAGCAGCAATTACAAGCACTTTGTGCGCCTGAAACTCCATAAAGGCAGCAGGAGGAATAAATCCATCAACGGTCACAGCAGCCCAGCCTATTTTACTGAGTATGCGGTTCATGGTCTCAATATCAGGAATCTGCTCGATACTGATTCCTGTTTCCTGAAGACCTTTGATATAGGTAGGATGGGCATATTGACTCAGGAAATCAACATTCTGGCGCATCACAAATCTCCAGACTGCGTGATCCTGCCAGGTGTATGAAGCATAAGGCTGATCGATACAGTATTGTCTGAGATGATTCGGTAAACGGTTCATTACATCTGAAGCAAGCATGGCATAATTTAGATTGATTATCGATAATCAAAAGTAATGATTTCAAATCAATTTAAACTCTTCTGAAAAAAATGTACAAAAAGAAAATTCCGGCTGATTCAGCTTGTCAATCCGGATTTCGAAATTTATATGAAGTGGGGATATTCGTGAGAATCAAATTAATCGTTCCCAAGATCAGGAAGCAGGGGTACGAACCTGAAATCACCGAATTTTTCAGTAATCAGTTTTCCGTCCGTCTGTTTTGTAATCCGGAGCATTTCCTGATCTTCTCCGCTTCCGAAGGGAATGACAATTATTCCATTTGGTTTTAACTGGTCGATCAGAGCTTGCGGAATTTCAGGTGCTGCAGCCGTTATCAGCACCCTATCGAAGGGAGCATAAGTAGGAAGGCCTTTATAGCCATCACCCAGAAAAACCTGCACATTGTAGGGCATTCCGGCAAGAATATCTTTGGTTTTAAGGAAAAGTTTTCGCTGGCGTTCAACTGAAAAAACCTTTGCACCGATCTCAGCAAGAATACAAGCCTGGTAGCCCGAACCCGTTCCGATTTCCAGTACTCGCATTCCTCTTTCGATATTGAGCAGGGCAGTTTGAAATGCAACCGTAAATGGTTGGGAAATGGTTTGACCGCTGCCAATCGGGAAGGGTTTATCCAGATATGCAAATTCGAGAAATGAGGAATCCATAAAAAAATGTCTCGGCACTTTTTCAATAGCAGCAAGTACGTTATCATTGCTTACTCCTTTTCGCCTGATCTCATCGGCGAGTTGTTTTCGTAATCCTTTGTGTCTGAATGTATCAACCATTATTTGTTGTTCTTGTCGTCTGTCAGGCAGAAATCCCTGTTAACAGCGGCATCACAGGGCAAATTTACGATTTTGGCTTCCAGAAAAAATTTACCTTTGTCAAAAAAAATATTTCATGTTACGAATTGGCGTTTTGGGTACTGGTCATCTGGGTAAAATTCATCTCAAGTGTATAATGCAAATAGCTGATTTTCAGTTAGTAGGTTTTTTTGATCCTGATGTTGAAAATTCTGCTAAGGTTGAAAAAGACTTTGGAATTAAGCGTTTTGGCAGTATCGCTGAATTAGTTGATGCAGTGGATGTTGTGGATATTGTTACACCAACGATATCACATTTCGAATGCGCTTCTGAAGCCTTAAAAAAATCAAAACATGTTTTTATCGAGAAGCCGATTGTTGCAACGCCCGAGGAAGCCGAAAAACTGATCGAGCTTGCCCGTGAAGCCAATGTGAAGGTTCAGGTTGGTCATGTTGAGCGTTTTAATCCTGCTTTCATCGCAGCCCAACCATTCATCAAAAACCCGATGTTTATTGAATCACATCGACTGGCACAGTTTAATCCACGCGGAACGGATGTACCTGTGATTCTCGATCTGATGGTACATGATATCGATATTATCCTGAGTGTTGTAAAATCTCCTATCCGCAAGGTGAGTGCCAGTGGTGTTGCTATTGTGAGCGATACTCCGGATATTACAACTGCACGTATCGAATTCGATAATGGTTGTGTTGCCAATTTGACCGCGAGCCGGATTTCCATGAAAAATATGCGCAAAGCACGTTTCTTTCAGAAAGACGCATATATCACCGTTGATTTCCTGGAAAAGAAGTCTGAAATCGTTCGAATGAAGGAACTTCATGCTGAACCGGAGGATCCGATGGCGATGGTTCTTGATCTGGGTGGCGATAAAGGAATGAAACAGATTATTTTTGAACGCCCTGAAATACAGGCAACGAATGCCATCATGGCTGAACTGGAAAGCTTTTATAAAGCTATCACCCTAAACCAGGAACCTCCCGTTACGATTAACGATGGTTATAATGTGCTTCTGCTGGCACATGAGATCCTTCGAAAGGTGAATAAATCTTTATCAAACATCCAATAATTCTGCAATCGTGTGCAATATGCCATACGAATTTGCGTTCTGATTCCAATAAGAGAACGAAGCGGTTTCTATGCAATTTTCTTTACGTAAACCTATCTTTCATTTAATACTACTTACCTTTTTTGGTCTGTTTCTGTCTTCCTGCAATAAGTTTGAAGGTGATCAGGAAGTTCCGGCATATATGCGTATTGACACCATTACCCTGCAAACTGATTATTTTCTGCAGGGAAGTAATACACATGAAATTTCAGATGCATGGGTTTATGTTGATGATCAACTGATGGGAGTTTACGAATTACCCGCTTTATTTCCCCTTTTGCTTGAGGGTTCACACAAACTTGAAATTTATCCCGGAATCAAACTCAACGGAATAAGCAGCACACGTGTTCCATATCCTTTTTATCAGCCATTTACGGTGAGTGAATATAAGTTCTATCCCGATAGTGTCAGAACAGTGAAACCATCAACATCTTATCGCTCAACAGCGGTTTTTGCCTGGAAAGAAGATTTTGAAAACACTGGATTTACCCTCGAAAATACATCTCAGAGCGATACCAATATTTTTCGCACCGAACCAAACAGTCCGGATGCTTTGTTAAGCAGTTTCTCTGCTTTTTCAGGAAAAGTTGTTCTTGATCAGGATCATCCTACGATTGATATTGCAAGTCTGAGTGCCTATGAATTACCCGGATTGGGGGCTCCTGTTTTGCTTGAACTTGATTGTAAAACTGATATTCCGGTTCTTGTTGGGATGTTTACTACGGAGAACGGACAAGTTACTGATATTCCATTGGTTTACGTGAATGAAAGTGATAAATGGAATAAACTCTATATTAATCTTGGACCTAATATCAGTGAGCACACAAATGCTTCTGAATTCAAGGTTTATTTTTCGGCAACACTTGTTGATCAGGAGAATGCGACGATTTTTCTGGATAATATTAAACTCATTTACAGGCCCAATCAGAAATGAACAGGAAACTACAGGTAGTTAAATATCTTCTTCTTGACTGGCTGGCTGCGTTGTTTGCCTGGACGCTGTTCTATTTTTTTAGGAAACAGGTTGAGGATCCAAGTTTTCATGAGTATTTTGAGGTAATATATAACGACCCGAATTTCTGGTTCGGCATTGTTTTTATTCCTCTCGGATGGTTATTGCTCTACACCATTGTTGGAACCTATCGTAAGATTTACCGGAAATCCCGTCTGAAAGAACTTGGACAAACCTTTATCATCACTTTGATTGGTGTAACGGTCATCTTTTTTGTAGCAATACTTGATGATGTAATTCTTACGTATAAGTCTTATTATCAATCGTTTATTGTTTTATTTGTATTGCATTTTATTCATACCTATGCAGGCAGACTGGCGCTTACTTTAGTTACAGTAAGGAAAATTCACCGCAAGGAAATCGGTTTTAACACTGTAATCGTGGGTAGCAATGGAAATGCTTTGAAGATTTATAAAGAGATTGAGGAACAAAAGCTTTCATCCGGGAATATTTTTGTCGGTTTTGCAAGTGTTTATGATAAGGATGATTACAAAATCGGACAGTATTTACCGCATCTGGGTAATTATAAAAATATTCAGCAGATTGTGCAGGAATACAAGGTTGAAGAAGTAATTATCGCCATCGAACGATCTGAAACTGATACAATTGACAATATTATTGCTATTCTCGAAGATACTCCTGTTGTGATAAAAATTATACCGATTATGCAGGATATCCTGTTCGGATCGGTAAAACTTTCCGGTATCTGGCATGCTCCTTTGATTCAGATTTCGCCCGATCTGATGCCAGCCTGGCAGCAATCCGTTAAAAGAATCAGTGATATTATTGTTTCAATTCTAGCAATTATCTTACTTATTCCTGTATACATCTTTACAGCTTTTGGTGTTTTGCTGTCCTCAAAAGGACCAATTATGTATTCGCAGGAGCGTATTGGCATTCGGGGAAAACCATTCAGGATGCATAAATTTAGAAGTATGTTTTCTGATGCTGAGAAACTGGGTCCGCAATTATCGGCCGAAGATGATCCCCGAATTACACGATTTGGAAAGTTTATACGGAAGGTCCGTCTGGACGAAATTCCTCAGTTTTATACTGTTCTGAAAGGGGATATGTCGCTGGTTGGACCAAGGCCTGAACGTCAGTTTTATATCGATCAGATTGTTAAGAGAGCACCTCATTATCGCTTGCTCCTGAAAGTAAAACCCGGAATCACTTCCTGGGGACAAGTAAAATACGGTTATGCATCCAATGTGGATGAAATGATCGAACGTCTGAAATATGACATTCTCTACATTGAGAATATGAGTCTGGCCATGGACCTGAAAATCATGATCTATACAGTGCTTATTGTGATTCAGGGACGCGGTAAGTAAGATACTTTCCGAAATTTATTGGGATTTCTATCATCAATTGTTATAATTGACCATTTTCAATCATTTCCACAATGGTTTCAATTAACTCATCTTCTCCCTCAGGATCATAATGTGACTTGAGATTGTATCCCCAGATGCGGGCAAATCCCTGGTAAAAAACAGCAGTAATCCCACCACGAAGGTCTCTTACAAGATTATACGAAACATCTCCGGTTTCCCGATCGATGAGCTTCAGCAAAATTTTTCCCTGCGTAAAGGTGAGGTCTTTTAAATCTTCTCCAAACTGTTCATTGAGTTCTTTCTCAGCCTGACGCATTATTTTTCGTCGTTCCGAATCAGTTTTTGTGTTCTCGAGGATTCCTTCGTATTCCTGTAATTTTAATCCGGCAAGACGTGCGTAAGGGTATGCTTTTTTGACATTGTTTATCATCCGCTGAATGCTTCGGATATCCCTTTTACCTTCAAAAACGCGGATTGCATAAACTTTTACTTCGGGTAACTGTACGATTGGAATTGTATCACCATTCTCAACCTTGGCGAAAACAGTCATTTTGTTGACAACAGGCTGGATACTTGTTACATTTTGTGCAAAAGTGTTCAGCCCAAGCATGATCAGGATGTAAAACAAGACTTGTTTCATGCCGAAATGTATTCAACATTGATGCCAAATCGAATCGGAGGATTCAGTCGTGTGATTACGGCTGGTTTCAGGCTACTTGTAGTTTGGCGACACTTGATTTAACGAACTTTTCTTCAGCATATTCGAGGCTGATAATGAGTTCTTTAATGCCTGTTTTGGAAGGAAGCTCAAACATATCATCTGTTAAAATAGATTCAAGGATTGAGCGCAGTCCACGGGCACCGAGTTTAAATTCGATGGATTTTTCAACCACCATATCAAGTACTTCTTCTTTGATTGTGAGATGTACACCATCCATTTCGAACAATTTAACAAATTGCTTCACCAAAGCATTTTTTGGATCTGTCAGAATCCGCTTCAATACTTCGGGTGTAAGAGGATGCAGATAGGTCAGGATCGGAAGTCGTCCGACAATTTCGGGAATCAATCCGAATTTTTTCAGGTCTGCCGGACTGATATATTGCAATAAATTGTCTTTATCTGCCATAAACTCACGCTGAACTCCGTATCCCACAACGTTTGTCCGGATGCGGGCGGCAATATGACGCTGTATTCCGTCGAAGGCTCCACCTGCAATGAAAAGGATGTTTTTTGTATCAACCTGAATCATTTTCTGTTCGGGGTGTTTACGTCCTCCTTGCGGTGGCACGTTTACAATGGTGCCTTCAAGCAGTTTGAGCATGGCCTGTTGAACTCCTTCGCCCGAAACGTCGCGGGTGATGCTTGGATTATCGCTTTTGCGGGCGATTTTATCAATCTCATCAATAAATACAATACCTCTTTCTGCTGCTTTCACATCATAATCTGCAGCCTGCAGCAAACGGGTCAGGATACTTTCGACATCCTCACCAACGTATCCTGCCTCGGTTAAGACAGTGGCATCGGCAATGGCAAACGGGACGTGCAGCATCCTGGCAATCGTTCTTGCCAGAAGTGTTTTTCCTGTACCTGTTTCTCCGACGAGGATCATATTCGATTTTTCAATTTCGACATCATCATTCGTGACAGCTTGTCCGATTCGTTTGTAATGGTTGTAAACTGCTACTGCCAGCATTCGCTTTGCTTCATCCTGTCCGATTACATACTGATCGAGAAAATTCTTGATCTCGATAGGTTTAAGTAATTTAAAATCAGGAATATTCGTGCTTTTTGTTCCGCGTGAAATCTCCTCGCCAAGTATCAGATTGGCTTGATCGACACAGTGATTACAAATAAAAGCATCCAGACCGGCTATTAACAGCTGGGTGTCTTTTCTTGTCCGACCACAAAATGAGCAGGTATCCAGTTTTTTTGCCATTGTATTTATAATCCCTGATTACGCACCAGTATTTCATCAATCATACCATAATCTTTGGCTTCCTGAGCAGTCATCCAGTAATCACGATCTGAATCTTTCCAGATCTTTTTGTAATCCTGTTTGCTATGTAAGGCAATGATTTCGTACAATTCTTTTTTGAGTTTCTGAATTTCACGTGCAGTAATCTCAATATCAGATGCTTGTCCTTGTGCGCCACCCATAGGCTGGTGTATCAGGATGCGGGAATGTTTGAGTGCAGTTCTTTTGCCAGCATGTCCGGCACAAAGTAAAACAGCTCCCATTGAGGCGGCCATTCCTGTGCAGATAGTCGAAACATCGGATGAAATATACTGCATGGTATCATAAATTCCCAAACCGGCATAGACAGAGCCTCCTGGGGTATTCAGATAAATCTGAATGTCTCTTTTGGCATCAACTGAATCGAGAAACAGCAGCTGTGCCTGGATAATATTGGCAACGTAATCATCAATCGCAACACCCAGAAAGATGATACGATCCATCATTAAACGAGAGAAAACATCCATTGTGGCGATGTTCATCTGTCGCTCCTCTATAATAGTAGGGGAGATATAGCCTTTGAAAGTTGATGCATACCGGTCGAGAGTCAGGCTGCTGATACCGGCATGTTTTGTTGCATATTTGCGAAACTCGTTATTCATGATTTTTTTATTGTTGTGGATTGATTGACTCAATAAAAGCATCGTAATTCATCTCTTTCACGGTCACATTTGCCTTTTCTTTGATATAAGCGGCAATTTTACGTTCAGCGATCTGATCTCCGATTTTTCTTGCTTCTTCCTGATTTTTCAGGATCATATCAACAATTGGTTCCATTCTTTTGTTCATCTCATCGTCCACTTCACGGCTGTCCATAAACTGACCAAAAAATTGTTTTTTGACCTGATCTCTGATTTCAGCTTCGGTGACATACAAACTGGGTTCGGCTTCGATGAGTTTGCTTTCGATCAACTGCCAACGGAAAGTACGGTCGTAGTGAATATATTCTTCGTCGAGTTTTTCGCGCGTGAGTTTTCCTTCAGCATTCTGAAGCATCCAGGTTTTCATGAACTCAACAGGCAGATTGAACTGAATCTTTTCTACGAGACCATCGATAGCTTTACCTGCAAAGAAACGTTCGCTTTCGCCTTCCAGCTGACGGTTGATGTCTTCAGTCAGTTTAGCTCTGAAGGCTTCTTCATCATTTATATTCTGTCCGGGGAAAATACGTTCGAAAAAATCCTGATTTAATTCAGCTTTTTCATCCCTCTGAATTTCTTTGATTACCACATTATAATTAGTTGCGGGATCAGTTTCCGAATTTTCAGGCCATTTCAATACCTTTTTCAGATCTTCGATGCTCCCAAAGGCTTTTCCAAGATCAGCTACAAATTCAGCACCGTCAGTTTTTCCGAGGAATAATATTCGACTGTCTTCTTCGGTAATAAGGCTCATGGCGAAAGAAATATCCGCCTGATATCCATTTTCTTTTTCCTGTCCTTTTTTGTTCGTTTCAGTCACACTTGCCTCAATCTGATCATTTTCTCCGATTTCTTCCGGATGCGTGTGAACAGGATTGCGATCGAGAAGACTCTGAATAGTTTCTGCGAGTTGTTTTTCACCGGCAGTAATTTTTGTGAATTCAAGATCAACTTCACTGAGGTTCAGGCTAAATTCCGGAGCAATTCCGATATCGAAATAGAAATCGTAATCAGTCTGATGGTCAAAATCAACTGTCCCGGTCTTTTCAATATTGGCAACAGGATGACCAAGTATAGAAAGTTTCTCTCCGGTAATGAAATCGTTGAGCGAATTTGAGATCGTCTTGTTCACCTGATCGGCCATAACTGAGTTGCCATACATCTTTTTCACCATTCCAAAGGGTACTTTGCCAGGTCTGAAACCAGGGACAGAAGCCTTACGCTGGTAATCTTTAAGGGCTTTGGTTACTTCAGGTTCGATATCGGCTTGTTGCAGGCTGATGCGGATTGTAGCGGTTTGTTCACCGGTTGATTCTTTTGTGATATTCATTCAAATAGAAGTATTGTTTGCAATGCTATTAAACTATTAAGCCGGATCAAGAATTGAATCCGGCTGTATGTTGTGCGGATGAAGGGACTCGAACCCCCACGCCTCTCGGCACCAGATCCTAAGTCTGGCGCGGCTACCAATTACGCCACATCCGCTCGTGATCATCTGTATGAATTCAGAATGAGGGTGCAAATATAGAACTTTTAGTTTTATGTATATCTTATTTTACAATTAATAACCATCATTTCTCTGGATTATAATGCTTTTGTAAAGAGTGTTTTAAAGGCAATATAATACTTTTATCATTTGAAACTATTTTAACATATCTTCAATATTCATCATATCTTTACGTTTAACAGTAACTTTGCACGGCTTGATTGATTTATAAATAACTATTAATTTTTCTAATGTCTTCATTACGAGGCATTTATTTATTATTCCAATTTCTACTTCTACCATTAATAGCTGTTAATCAGGAGTTTATAGGATTGGTATCTGATAATTTTTCCGGTAATGAAGCGGCAAGGATCAATCCTTCACTTCAGAATCTTCAGAAGAACTTTATTTCAGTGCGCGCCTTGTCTGTTGGAGCCTTCGCTCAGAACGATTTTGCGTATATCCCGCATGAGGACATTACTTTATTCGGAGTAATATTCGGTAATGACACATTACCTTTGTATGACAGGGATTGGGTTCGTTATATGTATTACCAAAACGAAAATCTTAAATCGGCAGGTTTCAATGCATATATAGGTGGCCCGGCGATTATGTTATCAAAAGGCGATAACACATTTTCCGTGCATTCGGCTTTCAGAAGTTATTTGTCAGCTCCCAATATCCCTTATGAGATACCGGTTTTTTCGACAGAGCTTCAAGGATACTCTCCATTACACCATATAAATTTCAATAACGAACCATTTCAAATTGCTTTTTTGAGCTGGAATGAGATAGGGTTTAGCTGGTCAACCAAGATTTATCAAGATTATACGAGTCGTTTAGATGCTGGAATAACCTTTAACGGAGTTTTTGCTGTTGCCGGGACTTTTGTCAATGTGAATAAAATGAATTATGTGGTCATTGATGGTCATACTATTCAGGTATTTGATATGGATCTTGATGCTGGATTCTCACTACCGGTTAATTATGACAATAATTTAATCGGTCCACAAGGTAGCCCTATAAGAGGAAAAGGATTAGGAATTGATATTGGATTTACCTACACAAGAGCCGCAAGAAGTACGTATAATGACAAATGGCAACGCAGATTAAGTCTTCCTTACGAAGATTATCACTGGCGGGTAGGTATTTCAGTTCTTGATATTGGGCGTGTGAATTTTAATCGGCTGGCTGAAGTTCATTCAGGTTATGGTGAAAATATTTTATGGGGTCGATCTGATACACTTGAGACACTCAATATTCATCAGCTTATGCATGATATAAGTCTGGTTTTACTGGGAGATCCGAACGCTTCCTACAAGGGAAATAGATTTAAAATGGGGCTGCCAACAGCTCTGAGTCTTCAATTTGATTATCATTTGAGAAGCAATTATTATCTGGGATCCTTTTGGGTACATCCGTTGGCCTTAGAAAAGTACTATGTAAGAAGAAGCGCCCAACTGGGTCTGATACCAAGATTTGAATCAGAATTGTTTGGGGCCTCTCTTCCGCTTAGCCTTTATGATTACAAAATACCGCGTATCGGAGCTGCATTAAGATTTGGACCATTAACGATGGGCACAGAAAGGTTAGGAGTTCTTTTAGGTTTGATGGATATCAACGGGCTGGATTTCTATATGTCGTTAAATTTTGGCTTTAACAGAAAAGCTGATTACCGTAATCCCGTTTCCGGAGGTTGCCTCACAGATGATAACTTCAGACAGAGACGAATTAAACATATGCGTTGGCCAGAAATAAGTAGAAAAAAACTTAGTCGAAGATAATTTTATGGACAGTTTAGTGTTTTTAAGAATCAGAAACAGATAAACTCTATATTTGCATTAGATATGTTATTAATTAATTTCATGAAGGGCGTTTGTTGAATGAGGAACCGTTGTTCGTTCTTTTTAGCCACATTATTCTTCGTTATTGTTAAAAGCAGTCTGGGACAGGAATCACTTGGTATTACCCAGGGAAATTATGCTGGTTCTATGATGAATCGTTTGAATCCTTCAACGATGCTTCAGTCAAAAGTTTATATGGATATTAACATTGTTTCGGCAACAGTTTTTGGCCAGAACGACTTTGCATATATTCCTGGAAAAGATATCAGTCTCATTCCCCTCATTACCGGAACCGACAGTATGCCAACATATCCCCCCAGCGATAATAATTTTTTATATTTTCAGAACAGAGCACCAAAAACGGTATCTGCTTTGGTGAATGTTTATGGATTATCGGGGATGATCATGTTACGTGAACAGGCATTCGCCTTTTATACTGCTGTTCGAACCTACACTTCCGCTCACAATATACCCTATGAAATCCCGGTTTTTGGAGCCGAATCATTGAGATATACTCCTTTGCACAATATCAATTTCGACGATCATGATTTTTCAGCTGCCTCATTGACTTGGGGGGAAATTGGATTAAGTTATGCCAGAACTATTCTACAACAGAACAATGATCATTGGGCCCTCGGAGTAACAGTAAAACGTGTACAAGGCCTTGCCGCAGCATTTATCAAAGCTACAAATGCTAATTATATGGTTTTGAATCACAATACGATTCAGATCTATGATATGAACCTTGACGCTGGTTTCTCTGTACCAATTGATTATCAATCAAATGATTTGGTGACCAATCCATTGTTTAAAGGTGGCGGTTTTGGTGTTGATCTTGGTGTGACTTTTACCCGAAGGATGGACGGTTTTCAGAAAAATCACAGACAAAGAATCTGCGAAGAGCCTTATAAAGATTATTTCTGGAGAGCTGGTTTGTCAATCCTTGATTTAGGTTCTATTTCGTTCAAAAAGAATTCTGAATTGCATCAATTCAATAACGTAAATGCACTCCTCGAAGAAATTGACAAGATTAATTTCACCAATCTTGACCAGCTTATGGGCGAACTTAGTAGCCGAATGCTGAATGATGCCGATGCATCTTATGCTGGCGACTCATTTAAAATCGGTCTTCCTACGGCTATTTCCGGACAGTTTGATCTTCATTTTCAACCAAACTGGTATATCAATGCCCTTGTTGTTCATCCTTTAACGGTGAATAAATACAATGTAAGACGACCGGCAGAAATTGCTATAACACCCCGTTATGAAACCGACTGGTTCGAGTTTATGGTCCCTATTAGCCTTTATGAATATACACAGGCACGTGTTGGACTTGCAATGCGATTTGGAGTTCTAACCCTGGGAACAGAGCAATTGTTAAGCATTTTAAGCATTGGCAATGTTAAAGGTATGGACTTCTACGCTGGTATAAAAATTAACTTCAGAAAAGGTATCTGCCTGTTTGGTAATGATAATGGTGCCTGTTCAACCGACTATGGCTATAAACCAAAGCGAAAATCTTTGCTAAGATCGGGCAACTTATTCCGGTAAAATGACAGTGGTTGAATTAAATTTGATTCCCGTTAGATTTTATTAATTATCACAATATTAGTAACTTAGAAATAAATTTACTACTGATCAACTATTTTTATTAAAAAAACTTGTATTTAATAAAAGAAATATAGTAAAATTGCAGCCATTAATTAATAAGGCCATTATCAGATAGTTAAGTAGAAAACAACTTCCTTGTAAACCATGAAACGGGTGATATTGGCCACGCTTGATGTGGTCCCTCATTTATTTCCAAACATTTTCTTCTTCGTGAAATTCCCTTCTATTTTTGGAAGCGAAACAATACCTAATGTGATCTTGTCATGACCGGAATTCAAAATTATTTCCCTATAATTATTAACATTTAATTCTGAAAATTAGCACCTATGAAAACGGCTAAGAAAAAGGCTCGGCCCCAGGAATATGTCAATGATGATTCATTGCATAAACCCGGAAAGAAAGCAGTTCTGAAAAAGGATCGTAAGATTTCAATCTATAATCCCATTGATGAAGAGGATGACGATTCTGAAATCGATGATTTATTCGATTATGATCCGGATAATTTTGATGAGGATGAAGATAAGCCTGATTGATGTCGTCTAGCTGTTTTAATTGACGGGAAGTCAACATTCCGAAAACTTCCGTTTCTACTTCTTTTAAGCAAAAGAATGCAGTAACTTTGATGGCTGTAGGCTAATTCATTTGATATGCTGCTTCAATATGCCCTGATTTTTTCAATTATCTTTCAGATACTTGCGGTTGTATTTGTTGTAAGTCTTTTTAAATCAACAAAATATAACTCCAGTTGGATCTTACTTTCCATCGGTTTATTTGTGATGGCTCTGCGAAGGGTACTGGATTTTCTGATTCCGTATGTTAAACCTCAAAACATCGAGACCTTTAAGGAGATAAACAATTGGCTGGGTGTTGTTATCTCGATCCTGATGGTGATCGGAGTATTTTATCTCAAAAAAATTCTGCGCTATTTATTTCATATTCAGAAAATTAAGGCAGAAAATGAAAAAAGGGTAATGAACGCGATCATTCATACGGAAGAAAGTGAACGAAAACGTTTTGCCAAAGATTTGCACGACGGACTTGGTCCTTTGCTTTCATCCGTAAAGATGTCACTTTCAGCGCTTTCGATGGATCACCCTTCAGTCGATAAAAAACAATTGATTGAATCAAGTTTGCAGACAGTAAACGATTCAATCACAAGTCTGAAAGAGATTTCCAATAATTTGAGTCCGCATATTCTGGAAAATTTTGGAGTTGTGAAAGCGATTCAGTCTTTTTGTTCCAAGATTGAACAAAGCGGAAAAATACCAATTCATTTCCGTACAAATCTTTTCGACCAGCGTTTCAAAGGAAATATTGAAGTGATCTTATACCGAAGTGCCTGTGAACTGATCCATAATACTGTTCAACATGCTCAGGCTCAAACAATTCTGATTAGCCTCGACCTGGAAGGAAATGTGTTGCGTCTTTTGTACCAGGATGATGGAATCGGCTTTGATTATCAAAATGTCATACTCAATAACAAACATGGAATGGGCCTTCATAATTTGCGTTCACGCATCGGTTCACTCAACGGAAGTTTGCATATCGACAGTCTGCCCGGACAAGGGGAAGTTGTTACAATTGAAATACCTGTATAAAATGGATTCATTGAAAATACTGATCGTAGACGATCATTCTCTCTTTCGTTCAGGTTTAAAGAATTTGTTATCAGGATATTATGCCAATTCTGAAATTCGGGAGGCAACTGATGGAACGGATTTCTTTGTTATTCTTCAGTCTTTTGTTCCGGATCTGGTGTTTATGGATATTGATATGCCCCTGATGGATGGAATCAGTGCAACGAAACGTGCCATGATTGAGTTTCCTGCCATCAGGATTGTGGCCCTTTCAATGTATGGAGATGATATTTACTATTATAAAATGGTCGATGCGGGTGCCAAAGGATTCCTTTTGAAAAACTCTGACATGACGGAAGTAATCGAAGCAATTGAAACTGTGATAAAAGGGGATCATTATTTTTCAAAGGAACTTTTGCTGAATATTGTCAAGAATCTCCGGAAATCGAAAGACGGAAACTGGAAAGCAATTGATCTTTCTGAACGTGAAATGGAGATTCTGGAACTGATCTGCAAAGGCAATTCCAATCAGGAAATCGGAGAAAAACTTTTCTTAAGCAAACGTACTATTGATAAGCACCGCGCCAATATCTTAGAGAAAACTGATTCGAAAAACACAGCACAACTGGTCATGAATGCCATTAAAAACCAATGGATACTGGTATAAATCAGTATCTTTCAAGAATTAAATCTTGAAGAAAAAGCAAGCCTTTTTATTACTTGTTTTTTTCGTCCTGAATGACCGGAAACAACAAGGAAGCGAGAATGGATAAGATCAGTATGCCCAAGATGATCAGCAACGAAAGTACTATGGGAAAGTGGAAAATACCTGCAATACTCATTTTCACCCCGACAAACACCAGAATTGCAGCCAATCCAAATTTCAGGTAATAGAAATATTTGGTAATTCCTGCAAGCGCAAAATAAAGTGCTCTCAGACCGAGGATGGCAAATACATTCGATGAAAATATGATAAAAGGATCATGTGAAATTGCCAAAATAGCTGGTATTGAATCTGTTGCAAAAATTAAGTCAGTAAACTCGATGATAATCAGAACCACGAAAAGGGGTGTGGCATACGATTTATGATTGATTCTTACAAAAAAGCGGTTGCCATGCATCTCATGTGTGACAGGGAAAACCTTTTTAAACAATCTGACCAAAGGATTCTTTTCAGGATCAATTTTTTCTTCTTTATGAAAGAGCATTTTAATACCGGTAAAAATCAGGAAAGCTCCGAAGATATAGATGATCCAGTGAAAACGGTTTATCAAAGCAACACCGGCGAAGATGAAAATTGCACGCATGATAAGGGCGCCAAGAATTCCCCAGAACAAGACTTTATGCTGATATTTGGGTTCAACCTGAAACATGGAGAACAGCATGATAAAAACAAACAAATTGTCAACACTCAATGCTTTTTCGATCAGGTAACCGGTCAGGAATTCAAAACCTTTTTCATGCCCATAGAAATAGTAAACTCCATAGTTGAAAATCAGAGCGATACTGATCCAGATTGCGCTCCAAAGCAAAGCTTCCTTAATTTTTACTTCGTGTGATTTTCGGTTAAATACCCCCAGATCGAGCGCCAGCATCAGAAAAATAAATGCCAAAAAACCTATCCATACTTCAATCGTTATTTCCATTTGCTTATTTTTTTCTTGTCTAAGTTACATAATATAATAAGATAGTCTTTCAGGATTGGGTCGAAAATCAATTTTACATTGATTATAAAACCATTGGCAAAAAATTTCGTTTATATCAGTTGCCGTTGAAAGCATTCATAAAAAATTTGTCTCCTTTTAACGAACTATTGAATTACAATCGTTTGCGGGAAATTTATTCATTTGACGCCAATTTTGATCACCTTTACAGGCAAATGCTGATTGGGATGACAAATTTAGACAAATCACGGCTGAAAAGCTTCAATACTTCTGTGAGGTGATTGATTTTCTCAAAAAGATTCGTCTGATTTGATAAGTATAAATTATTGATTAAGAATTATTTAGTAAGAATAATTGTTTATTGCGCTTTTAACGTTAATTAACTAATTTTACCGCCTTTTGCGAATATCCACATATGGAAAAACGAATTCACGGAGATTTATCCAAGCTGACACTGACCGGTGTTATTGTAACACTCGGAATCATTTATGGTGATATCGGAACCTCTCCTTTATATGTATTGAAGGCCATTCTGACTTCAGCCGACTCAATCAATGAAATGTTGATCCTTGGATCACTATCGGCGATTATCTGGACGCTCACATTGCAAACCACGGTAAAATA
>CAZVKW010000022.1:0-2225 GCA_964627945.1 uncultured Lentimicrobiaceae bacterium | reverse complement strand
TTATTTTTTATGCAGCAATTTGGAACATCCTTTATCGGCAAAGCCTTTGGACCCATTATGCTGGTCTGGTTTGTCACACTTGGCGTTTTGGGGATTTCCCAATTAATGACTTATCCGATGATTATCAAAGCTTTCAATCCCTATTATGCCTATAATTTGCTCGCACACTATCCTCATGGGATTTTACTTTTAGGTGCTGTTTTTCTCTGTACAACAGGAGCCGAAGCTTTGTATACTGATCTTGGACATTGTGGTTTGAAGAATATCAGAATGACCTGGGGATTTGTTAAAGTTATGTTGATTTTGAACTATCTTGGACAGGGAGCATGGGTATTGAATCATCTTGATAATCTTGCAATTGACACAAATCCGTTTTATGCCGTTATGCCTCAGTGGTTCCTGCCTTTTGGAATCATTTTAGCTACCACCGCAGCTGTCGTTGCCAGCCAGGCCCTGATAACGGGATCCTATACATTGATTAGTGAAGCAATTTCGCTGAATTTCTGGCCGCGGATCAGAATTAAATATCCATCACATGCCAAAGGACAGATGTATATTCCGACCATCAACTGGTTTCTTTTTGCATCATGTGTGTTCGTTATTCTGTTGTTCAGGAGTTCAGCCAATATGGAAGCTGCATATGGACTTTCTATCACGATAACGATGCTGATGACTTCAATTCTGATGATATTTTATCTCCGGTCGAAAAAGCTGCCTTTGCCGATAATCATTGCGTTTGGGATCATTTATCTCACTATTGAAGGTGCTTTCCTCTGGGCAAATATGGATAAATTTTCACACGGAGGCTGGTTTACCATTGTTGCCGCATCTTTGATCTCTCTGATCATGTTTATCATGCACCGGGGTCGGCAGATCAGAAACAGGTATATCTCGTTTCTTAAAATCGAAAAATATCTTCCAATTATCTATGATCTAAGTCAGGATGAGACGATTCCAAAATATGCAAGTCATTTGGTTTACACCACCCATGCTGATAAACGAACCGATATTGAAGAAAAAACGATTTATTCAATCCTGAAACGACAGCCAAAACGGGCGGAAGTTTACTGGATTCTTCATGTCGATATTCTCGATGACCCGAATACACTTGAATATAAAGTGACTGAGATGTACGACAAGCATATTTACCGGATTGATTTTTACATCGGCTTTAAGGTTCAACCCAAGATTGCTGAATATTTCCAACAGGTTCTGATTTGTATGCGGGATGAAGGCAAACTGGATCTGATCAGCAAATATCCTTCTCTGCATAAATATTGCATTCCTGCCGATTTTCGGTTTGTTCACCTCGATCGCCGGGTAAATCACAATATTGAGCTGCCACTGATCGAGAAACTGGCCCTGAATATTTATTATTACTTCAAACGAATTGGTATCGGGGATGTTACGGCCTACGGACTTGACTCAAGTCTGGTGACAGTTGAAAAAATTCCTTTGACGATTCCGTCGAAGTCAAAAACACCGATGATCAAATTGCGGAATTAGTAAAATATTCTGTCTGACTGATTGCACTTTGCGCATTTTAAGACTGGCTAAATAAGCCCGATTTGATATCTTTGCAGGAGACAAAAACTTCATCAATGGCAAAATCTCCTTTTCCAGTCTGGTTTTACCTGACAAGTATCTCAGGAATGCTTCTAAATCTGCTCATCTATTTCCTGATAACCGGCAATGGTCACGATCAGGGGATAAGCATGGATACTATCCGTTTAAGTGCTGATAATCATTTCAGTATCATCTTGTTTTCAGGATTGATTTTTTCAATTTTGCTCCCTTTTCTGGCGTTTTCAGTATTTAAAAAGCGTTCAAATGCTTCCTGGACGAAGTTCACCGTATGGCCTGATATTTTCACAATCATACTCAAAAAAGCTATTTTTTCCTTTGGATTGATTATCGTAATTCTGGCAATGATTCAGAACCAGGTGGATGGTTTTCAGCCTGGGTTTACTGTCTCGACGCTGATTGCTGCATTGATAGGTCTGTTTATGACGGCTTTTACCTTGTATTCAACGCTTGACGCACTTCAAAATATGAAGTCATGAAAAAATTATTTTTCTTTCTTAGCCTTGGGATTATCCTGATTTCCTGCACTTCTGAACCCAAAATCCGTCTCACTTGTATCGGTGACAGCATAACCGAAGGAGCCGGTGTGAAGGATTTGAGCAAACACAGTTATCCTTCGGTGCTTTCTGCCAAACTTGGTG
>CAZVKW010000021.1:27670-31991 GCA_964627945.1 uncultured Lentimicrobiaceae bacterium | reverse complement strand
ATACCGATCACCATCGAGGTGAATATCGATAAGGGAATACAGTTTTTTCTGGTTGGTCTGCCCGACAGTGCCGTGAAAGAAAGTCAGCAACGCATCGAAGCAGCACTCGGGAATACAGGCTATAAATACCCTAAGCAAAAAATCGTGATCAATATGGCGCCAGCCGATATCCGCAAGGAAGGATCGTCCTATGATCTTCCGATCGCGATTGGAATCATGGCGGCCTCTGGTCAGGTTGAATCGAACCAGCTTTCTGATTTTATCATCATGGGCGAACTTTCGCTTGACGGCGGTCTGAAACCGATCAAAGGCGCACTTCCGATTGCCATCAAAGCCGCGAAACTGGGTATCAGAGGACTAATTGTGCCGGCCGAAAATGCTGCTGAAGCTGCTGTTGTTTCTGAAGTGGAGGTGTATGGGGTTAGAAATCTGCAGGAAGTTGTCGGATTTTTGAATGGCGATCTGGTTCTGGAACGCACGGCACTCGATCTGGATGGCAGCTTTTTTTCGCAGGGAAACAATTATGAATTTGATTTTTCGGATGTTAAAGGACAAGAAAATATTAAGCGTGCGCTGGAAATTGCTGCTGCCGGAGGTCATAATGTGATTCTGATCGGTCCTCCAGGATCTGGCAAAACGATGTTAGCCAAGCGTTTACCGTCTATTCTTCCACCGCTCACGATTGAAGAAGCGCTCGAAACGACTAAAATCCATTCAGTAAGTGGGATTCTTGGAAAAGATACTTCACTTGTTACGGTAAGGCCATTTCGCAGCCCCCACCATACTATCTCTGATGCCGGTTTGGTCGGTGGCGGTACCTACCCGCAACCCGGTGAAATTTCACTGGCGCATCATGGCGTTTTGTTTCTGGATGAACTGCCCGAATTCAAAAGATCGGTGCTCGAAGTTATGCGGCAACCCATGGAAGATCGCGTGGTAACTATCTCACGGGCAAAGGTTTCTGTTGATTTTCCGGCAAGTTTTATGCTTGTGGCAGCGATGAATCCTTGTCCGTGTGGCTACTATAACCATCCCGATCAGGAATGTGTCTGCAATCCTGGCATTGTGCAAAAATATCTCAACAAGATTTCCGGCCCGCTGATGGACCGCATTGATCTGCATGTGGAGGTTGTTCCGGTTCCGTTTAAGGACCTTGCTGATCGTTCACGGGGTGAGCAAAGCGAATTGATCAGGGAACGTGTGATCAGAGCGCGGAAGATTCAGGAGCTCCGGTTTAAAAATAACCCCAACGTACACAACAATGCTCAGATGTCGAGCAAGATGCTGCATACTTATTGCGATATTGATGAAACCGGTCGAACACTTCTCAAGAATGCAATGGAACGATTGAGTCTGTCAGCCAGAGCATTCGATCGCATTTTGAAAGTTTCACGCACCATTGCTGATCTCGACAGGAGTGAATCCATCCAGACGGGTCATCTGGCCGAAGCGATTCAATATCGCAGCCTCGACCGAGAAACCTGGGGGAGCTGAGGGGACCTTTTCAAGTCGAATCAACATACTGAAAGGATGTATCATGCCCACAACCGGCCTAATTTTCCTACTTTTACATAAAAAAAGGATATGATTAATCCGAACAGCACGATCGAAGAACTGAATAATCTCAACAAGAATACACTGATGGAGCAACTCGGGATTGAATATCTCGAAGTGAAGGATGGATTTGTGAGTGCACGCATGCCCGTGAACGAAAAAACCCGTCAACCTATGGGAATTCTGCATGGCGGAAGCAGTCTGGCACTTGCCGAAACAGTTGGAAGTCTGGGATCAGCTTTCATAGTCGATCTCGATAAATTTGATGTCAGGGGTTCGCATATGAGTGCCAATCATGTTCGGGCAGCGAAAACCGGCTGGGTTTTTGCAAAGGCGGTAATCATTCATCGTGGCAGAAACACGCATGTCTGGAATATCGATATTCTGGATGAAGACGAACAATTGGTTTCGACCTGCCGACTAACGAATTTTATCATTGCACACGAGAGACATCGCAAGTAAACAAATGAAAAACAGCGATTTAATCAATTATTGTTTAGAGAATTCCATTCCTTTTGTAAGTTTCCGGCTTCCTACTGAAAATGAAATTTCGACTTTTGCAGGAGGATATTTCGTTACAGATCCTGACGAACAAACGAGTGAAATCCGCTTTGTTATCGCAGCATTTGATCCATCATCAGCGAAAACCCTGTATTATATTCCCGGTATAATTTTGCAAGGTGGGGAGAATGAAACAGGCAAATTATCCGTGTCGGATGCAAAGTTTGTTCGGTCTTTAAATACAACAGCACCTATAGTTTCCGGATTTACAAGCTATATGAAACAAGCAGAGTTTCTGATTGAGGAAATGAAACAAAACAAACTTCAAAAAGTGGTTTTATCGCGTGTGATGGAGTATTTGCCTGATTGTCAGATTGATCCACTCAGACTTTTTCAAAACGCCTGTAAACGAAACCCTGGGGCTTTTGTCTATCTTTTCTCAGCCGCTGACGGACAGATGTGGCTGGGTGCAACACCCGAAACCTTGCTGAAAGTTGAGGACAGAAAAGGTTTCACAATGGCGCTTGCCGGAACACAAAGATTAGATAATCAGTTAGTTGATTCTGTGCAATGGGGTTCAAAGGAAATTCATGAACATGAACACGTAAGTCAGTTTATTGAAAATACTTTGCAGAACTGTTTCGTTGAAAATATTGTTAGAGAAGAAACAAGAACTGTTTCAGCCGGTAAAGTTGCGCACCTGCAAACTGCCTTTAGCTTCGTGGTTCCGGATAAATTTAGTATAAGCGAAATTGCGCAGGCAATGCATCCGACGCCAGCTGTTTGCGGTGTGCCAACTATTGAAGCCAGAAAGCAGATTCTGGAAGTTGAAAATCATCAACGATCATTGTATACTGGCTATTTGGGACCATTTAACCCGGAAAATAATTGTCAACTATTTGTAAATCTGCGTTGTATGCAGATCATCGGCGATAAAGTCTATATATATGTTGGCGGCGGACTTACCGCGGCTTCTGATCCGCAACAGGAATGGAACGAGACCGAATGGAAGTCGGATACTATGCTCTCTCTCTTCGACTAAGCTTTGAAGCGGAATACAAAAAAAACCTATTGATTTTTTCCTGATTTTTGCATGATGAAACACGAAAAACCCGGTCTTTTGCAACTCGCCAAACTTCTCGAAAAGGGAGGAATTGAACATCTGGTTGTTTCACCCGGATCGCGCAATGCGCCCTTAATCACAATTTTCGAAAAAACAACTTCGATTCAGAGCCATGTGATTGTGGATGAGCGCAGTGCGGCTTTTTACGCACTTGGAATTGCTCAGCAAACCGGAAAAACCGTAGCGCTTGTCTGTACTTCGGGAAGCGCAGTTCTCAATTACGCGCCTGCCATCGCCGAAGCCTATTATCAGCGTGTTCCATTGCTGATTCTTACTGCCGACCGGCCTGTGGAGTGGATCGATCAGGTTGATGGACAAACCATTCGTCAGAACAGTATTTTTGCAAATTATATTCGCAAGTCGGTGCAATTGCCGCAGAATTGCCAAAATCAATCCGAACTCTGGCATCTTGATCGTCTGGTTTGCGAAGCAATGATTGCTGCAGCATTTCCGGTAGCAGGTCCGGTTCATATCAATATTCCAATTGCAGAGCCGCTGTATGGCTTTGAAATGGAAATGAAAGATGAAGCAAAATTTTTCAACATCCTTCCATTTGAAGGATATATATCAGAAAATCAGTTATCTACATTAGACTCAATCTGGAATACATCTGAAAAAAAGATGATCCTTGTCGGACAGCAAAAGCAGAATCCTGAAATGGAGACACTTTTAGCAAGTCTGGCTGCGGATCCTTCGGTGGTGGTCCTTACCGAAACGCTTTCGAATGTGCATCACCCATCATTTATCGCCTGTATTGACCGTTGTTTAGGCGTGATTGGCAAAAATGCACCGGATTTTGAACCTGATTTGTTACTCACTTTTGGTGGTCCGGTTGTTTCGAAACGCATAAAGTCATTTTTGCGCAGTGCTTGTATAGAGCATCACTGGCATATTGATCAGGCAGATTATCAGGCAGATACATATCAGCATCTGAGTCTGGTAGTTCCACTGGATCCAATGATTTTTCTAAAATCCCTGCTTACTGTTTCCGTTCCGAATCAAAGTGCTTTTGCCGAAAACTGGATGGGTGTTTCAATAAAAGCTGCTGCTTTGCACACGAAGTTTCTGAATGAATGTGCGTATAATGATCTGAAAATCTTTGAGATCCTTTTTGAAGAGATTTCTTCGGATTTTGATATTCAT
>CAZVKW010000021.1:13286-27570 GCA_964627945.1 uncultured Lentimicrobiaceae bacterium | reverse complement strand
ATTCTGATCAACAATGGGGGTGGCGGAATTTTCCGTTTTTTGCCCGGACCGGATACAACAGGCCTGCTTGAGAGTCATTTTGAGGTAAGACATCAGTTACGGGCTGAAGGATTGGCCAAAACATTCGGACTTCTTTATTTTACTGCAGATTCAGAAGAAAGTCTGAAACAGCTATTACCATCGTTTTTACTTCCAGGCGAAAGTGCTTCAATCCTTGAAATTATCAGTCCAGCCGAAGAAAGCGCGGCCACACTTCGGACTTATTTTTCCTCGATGAATCGTTGAAAATCAATTTTTTGATCAGAAAGTCAGCGTAAAAACTGTTCCTTCTCCCGGTTTCGATTTCACTGAAATCGCCCCTTTGTGCATTTGCATGATTTGTCGCGACAAACTCAAACCAATTCCTGAACCTTCTTTTTTGCTGGTGAAGAAAGGCATAAATATTTTATCGAGCAGATCGGGGGTTATCCCGGTTCCGTTATCAGCAAATTCGATGGTTGTGCGATGATTGATATTTACCGATGCTGTAATCGAGATCATACCTGCCGGCTGGTTTTTTACTGCATCAATAGCATTCAGTAAGAGGTTAATCACCACCTGATCAATGAGATCCGGATCAGCAAGCAGCATCAGATCCTCCGGAAAAACTTTGCAATCACACTTAATTTCGAGTTCTTCCAGTTTGGGCCGGAGCAGATCATGTGCCCGGTCGAACATCTCCCTGATCCGGAAGTGTCTGAAATTCGGTTTCGGGATGCGGGTCAGATTGCGGTAAATCTCAACAAAATTCAGAAGACCACGGCTCCGGCTTTCGATTGTCGCCATAGCAGTAGCGATGGTTTCGATATCATCGGGACTCAGCTTTTCAACATGAATTTCATCTGTTTCCGGGTCGGTGAGGATATCATGAACCGTTGAAGCCAGTGAGGAAATGGGTGTGATCGAGTTCATGATCTCATGCGTGAGCACACGGATAAGTCGCTGCCAGCTTTCAATTTCTTTCTCTTCGAGTTCGGGGTGGATATTCTGTAAGGAAACAAGCACATATTCCTCGCCTCGCATTCTGAATTCTGTCGCGCTGACCGAAAGTTGAATCAATTCATCCTCGATAAACAGTTTGATCAGTAATTTATCGCCGGCCTTCATTTTCATGAGCATCTCGGGCAAATCGTCCTTAACACTTGACAGTTCAACGATACTCCGCAAATGATTCAGACGCAGAATCTTTTTGATCGCATTGTTAAAAACGTCAACTTTTCCGTCGCGGCGAAAAACAATAATGCCTATTGTAACATGCTGAACAACAGTAAGAAGATAATTGAAATGTTCTTCTTTCTCGGCTCTGTTTTTCTTGAACTCGTGAATGATCTGGTTAAACTCATTGTTCAGATCATCAAAACTTTTTCCGAGGGATTTATCGGTAAACGAAGCCGCAAAATCAGCATGACGGATGCTTTCAAAAAATTTGGTCAATCGGGCATTGGTTCGTTCCGTATAGAGGACAAGCGAAATAGTTTCGAGTAGAATAAAGAAAACGAGTATGAAACTGCTCATGCGGTAATTGTCATGCATGAGTAGAAAGGCCAGCAGGATGCAGGAAAGCGCCAGTGCCAGAACCCTGAGGGTTATTTGTATGCGGAAACGTTTATATATCATGTTTTTCCAGTCTGCGGTAGAGCGATGCACGTGTAAGTCCCAGCTCTTTGGCTGCACGGCTGATGTTGCCACCATATTTATCGACTACTTTCCGGATGAGCATTTTTTCGGTTTCCTCGAGATTCATATTCATAGGAAGAATCTCTTTTTCAGTTGTTTCTATCTCATTCAGGAAGAAATCTGTTGGTTCAAGAACAGATCCTTCGCTCATGATCACTGCTCTTTCGACCGAATGTTGCAATTCACGGATATTGCCCGGCCAGCTGTGCATCTGCAAACGCTTGATTGTGCTGGCATTGAGACGTTTTTTCGGTAGTTTGTATTTTTTGCAGTATTGCTCCAGAAAATGCTCCACCAAAATCTCGATATCTTCGGTTCTTTCGCGCAGGGACGGAAGTTTAATTTCGACCGTATTGATTCTGTAAAGCAAATCCTGTCTGAATTTACCTTCGCTAACCATTTGATAAAGAGGCATATTGGTAGCACAAACCAATCGAACATCAATCGGAATTTCCTTGTTGGATCCCAGACGAACGACTTTTCTGTTTTGAAGCACACTCAGAAGTTTCGATTGCAGCGAAGGGGAGAGGTTCCCGATTTCATCGAGGAAAATGGTTCCTTTGTGGGCAGCTTCGAAACGGCCTGCACGATCTTCTTTTGCATCGGTAAAGGCACCTTTTTTATAACCGAATAACTCGCTTTCGAATAAACTTTCGGTGATCGCACCCAGATCCACATTGATAAACGCCTCACCAGATCGTTTTGATGCGCGGTGTATTGCTCTGGCAATCACTTCTTTACCTGTGCCGTTCTCACCCAGAATGAGAATATTTGCATCGGTTTTTGCGACTTTATTTACCGTACCGATTACCTTCATCATGGCCTGACTATTGCCAATGATGTTGTTATAAGCATGATCCTGATCGGCTAGCAATACTTTTTGCCTGCCACGCAGGTCTTCGAGTTCTACTTTGGATTGCCTGACCTGCAAAGTTGCACTGATGGTGGCGAGTAATTTCCTGTTTTCCCAGGGTTTGAGCAAAAAGTTGGACGCACCCTCTTTGATTCCCTGCACAGCCAGTTCGATATCGCCGTATCCGGTAATGAGAATCACCGCAGCAGCCGGATCTGTTTCCAGAATCTTGTTCATCCAGTGAAAGCCTTCCTGACCGCTTGTTGCATCACGTGAAAAATTCATATCCAGTAAAATCAGATCGTAATTCTCTGATTTCATGAGTTCCGGGATATTTGCGGGATTCTTTTCGGTGTGTACGATATCGATATGCTGACGTAAAAACAGTCGTGCTGCAAGCAAAACATCCGAATCATCGTCAACAATCAGTATTTTGGCATTCATTTTTTCCATAAAATAATGGCTAGAAGTGATTTCAACGTAAAGATAATTGATCTGTACGCAATTGTACAAGCGATTGGACGAAAATGAACAGTTAAAGTTACAGCTTGTTCCGGAATTATTTTTAAAATCCTGATATAGAACAGGATGTACCTGTTGGCATAGTGTTGGTTAAAACTTGTTAAAATTTCGTTTAGATGGATCGTATCATTGAAAAGAAGAAATGGCCGCCTCAGAAAATTTTCGCTGTTGCCGGAATTGTTGTTCTCGTACTGCTTATTCCTTATCTCATTTTTTTTCGTGATAAAGGAAGCCGGATGTATGTGAACCGCGATCAGATAACTGTTTCGGAAGTGAAAGAGGAAATGTTTCAGGAATTTATTCCGGTTGACGGAATTGTTTTTCCGAAAACGACCATCTATATCGATGCCATCATGGGAGGAAATGTTCAGGAGATTTATGTGGAAGATGGTGCGATGCTTCACAAAGGAGATAAGATTCTGAAATTGGTGAATACCAATCTTGAACTGAGCTATATGGAGCAGGAAACCCGTATTTTTGAAGCTATTAACAATCTGCAAAACAGCAAGATAGCTCTCGAACAGAATAAGTTTACACGCCAGAAGGAAATTGTTTCCTTGCGCGAACAGATTGAATTGTCGACAGCCAACTATAAACGTAAAAAATCACTTTTCAACGATAGTCTGATCTCGGTGCAGGAATATGAGGAGAATGAGCGCTCATATCGTTTCAACACAAAACAGCTTGAAATATCGCTTGAATTACAAAAACTTGATTCCGTTTCGGCCAGCCGCCGGTATGAGCAAATCGAAGTTTCGATGGATCGTTTGTATCAGAATCTCAATCTTTTAAAGGAAAGCCTGGGCAATCTTTATGTAAAAGCTCCTGCTGATGGAAAATTATCTTCTTTCAATATTGAGATCGGAGAAACAGCCAATTCGGGTCAGCATCTGGGTCAGATTGATATTCCGGACGATTTCAAACTGAAGGCAAATATCGACGAACGCTATATTTCACGCGTTTATCTGGGTCAGGAAGCTGAGTTTGAATTTGGTGGTAAAACCTATCCTTTGCTGATTCATAAAATTTATACCGATGTGAATGGTGGTTCTTTTCAGGTAGATCTGTATTTTTCGGAAGGATATCCTGATCACATCAAACGCGGTCAGACACTCCAGCTTAGGGTGAAATTCAGCGGTCAAACGAATGCAATTACAGTTCGCCGGGGCGGATTTTTCCAGCAAACCGGTGGAAACTGGATCTTTGTCCTCGATCAAACCGGATCCTTTGCGATTAAACGGCCAATCAGGATCAACCGACAGAACACCCTTTCGTATGAAGTGGTTGAAGGGCTCACAGCCGGCGAAAAAGTGATTACTTCGTCCTACGAAAACTTTGTAAACAAAGACAAACTAATTTTTAAATAGCAAAACCGATTCAAAGCCTACAGATATGATAAAAGCTGAAAATCTAACGAAAATCTTCCGCACCGACGAGGTAGAAACAACCGCCTTGAACGCTGTATCATTCGAAATTAAAGAAGGCGAATTTGTTGCCATCATGGGTCCTTCAGGATGTGGAAAATCGACCTTGCTCAATATTTTAGGATTGCTCGATAATCCGACTTCAGGGGTGTATAATTTCCTCGGACATGAAGTTTCGAAGAACAATGAGCGTCAGCGGGCCAATCTTCGCAAGCACAATATTGGATTTGTTTTTCAGAATTTCAACCTGATCGACGAGCTAACAGTGTTCGAAAACGTTGAGCTGCCTTTGATTTATCTCAATATGGCTACTCGTGAACGTCGCGACCGGGTGAACGAAGTGCTTGAACAGATGCAGATTGCGCATCGGGCGAAGCATTTCCCTCTGCAACTTTCGGGTGGACAGCAACAGCGTGTGGCAGTTGCACGTGCCGTGATTGCCAAACCATCGCTCATTCTCGCCGATGAACCAACCGGTAACCTCGATTCGGCCCACGGCGAAGAGGTGATGAACCTGCTTAATAATCTCAATATCGGTGGAACAACCATCATCATGGTAACCCACTCGCAACGCGATGCCGAATACAGCCAACGGGTCATCCGCCTGTTCGACGGCCAGATTATCAACGAAAACATCAAAAAGAAACTGATTTAACCTTAATACTTTACTCCCATGCGCGAAGTTGTAGTCCTGATCCCTGATATCGACAAGGATCAGAATGTTGAAATCGATGTGCGGATTGACGGCAGGACCAGAAGTCTGCAATACCGGGTCGAATTGCTTGATTGGGAAGGGAATTCTATCACTTCCGGTGATAAAGTTCAGGTACTGAAACATAAGATCGATTCGTATGATAAAGACTGGGAACTGGTCGAAATAGGCCCTCCCACCGATAAAAACATCAGTCTGATGTTTAAAAGAAAAGCCGTTTAGGGAAACAAGCAGCTGTCATTTTTTTGGCAGAATCTAATTTCATGAGCTATGATAAACTCACTTTTGCTCACATTCTTCCGCAATGCCAGAAAACGGCCCGGAGCTGCTGCAATTAATTTGCTGGGCCTATCGACAGGTCTGGCAGCCGGAGTTTTGATTCTGTTATTTATTTTTCATGAATTCAGCTACGACCGTTTTCATCGCGATTTTCGTTCAATTTATCGCATCAATCTGAATTATATCAACAAGGATGGAAGTTATATGGGGAGTCAGATTCCAGCTGCTGTTGGCCCTGATTTGGCAGGCAGTTTCCCCGAAATACAATCATTCTGCAGACTTACTTCATCCCGAGATATGTATTTTCAGGTCAATGATAAAATCATACAGACCAGCAACAGCATTTTTGCAGATTCAGTTTTCTTCCGTTTTTTTAGTTTTCCATTAGTCACGGGCAATCCTGATGAAGTGCTTTCCGGACTTCATCAACTGGTACTGAGCAGGGATTTGGCTAAGAATTTGTTTGGCGATGACAATCCTGTCGGGAAAACAGTATTGATGAATGGCACCGAAACATGGCAAGTGAGCGGAATTGCCGAAAATTCGCCTTTAAATTCCACCATCCGTTTTGATGCGATACTGTCATTTGAAACCTTATATACTGATCCTTCGTTATTTATGGATTGGAATGGAGGAAATCAATACGAAACCTATGTGAAGGTTGTGCCTGATTTTGATGCTGCAAACTTCAGTACAAAGAGTGAAGCTTTTATGAATAGCCGGGTCAACAACAGGCTCGCCGGAAGCGGTTTCAGGGTTGAGATGATTCCCGAAGCCATGCAGGATATTCATCTTTATTCGCTGGGAGGCGATTCAGAAGGGAGCATTTCGAATATCCGCATTTTTGCCCTTATTGCTCTGTTTATTTTGCTGGTTGCCTGCTTCAATTTTACCAATATGGCTGCAGCTTCGGCCATTTACCGGGCAAAGGAAACCGGGATCAGAAAAGTACTTGGGGCCACCCGTGCCATGCTGATCCGACAGTATCTAGCTGAATCTATTCTACTCACAATTGTTGCAGCATTGTTTTCGTTAATTATAACCGAGTTATGTCTTCCTTATTATAATGTATTAATAAACAAGGAATTACATCTGTTTCAAGGGCAATTCCTGTTGTTTCCTTCTGTGTTTTTTATTTTGGTATTATCAACCGGATTTATTGCAGGAATTTTTCCATCCTGGTTTTTGTCTTCCTATGAGCCTGTAGTAACGCTCAAAGGTGGATTCGTTTCAACTCGCAGCAGACAATGGATTCCGCGGATATTGGTTGTGCTTCAGTTTGTAATTGCAGCATGTTTGTTGAATTGTATTTGGTTGATTAACAGACAATTGGATTATATTCAGAATTTTGATATCGGATTCCGGTCAAAGAATGTTTACGGGCTTGCTCTTCCCGGACAGTCATCACGGAATCAGGTGCAGATTCTACGTTCGGCTTTTGAAGAACAAGCAGGTATTGAGGCAAGCGGAGCCACAAGCGAACTTCCCGGTGCTGACGTTACGATGAATGGCTATTTTCCTGAAGATTACACCCAACCGGTTATGATTCATGTGATGGATATCGATGATGGATTTCTGAAGACGATGGGAATGGAAATTATTGCCGGACGTGGCTTTGATGAAGCCGACCGTGGTAAAAATACTTCCTGCATTGTCAATGAAGCCTATGTGCAGCAATACGCTCCGGATACTCCGATCGGGAAAAAGATCAGTCGCGATGGTGATCGTATGATCATCGGAGTTGTGAAGAATTTCCATTTTGCCAGCCTGCATCAGGCCATTCAACCTCTGATTCTTACCAACCAGGCATTCGATGGATATCAGATTATCATGATTCGTTTGAATGGAGAGTCTGTTCAGAAAAGTCTGGCAGAAGTTGAGAAGATATGGTCAAACCAGCTTCCGAATGATCCTTTTATATTAATCCCTCTGCCCGAATACTTACAGGTAAGCTATACAGATGAGAAACGATTTGCCACAGTAATTTCATGGTTTGCCGGTCTGGCAATTTTCATTTCGATGATCGGTTTGCTGGGTTTATCGTCGCTGATTCTCCGAATGAGAACCAAAGAGTTGGGAATCAGAAAGATACTTGGAGCAAGTCAGAAACAATTGATTTTAAGCTCTTTGATCGAGTTTTCCTTACTGGTCCTAATCGCCAATGCGATTGCCGTGATACCTGTTATTCTGTTCATGGAACGCTGGCTTGCCGGTTTCAATTATACGATCTCAATGAATATTTCAGGCTTTCTGATTACGCTGCTTCTGACGCTCCTGACAGGTGTGTTAAGCGTGGGATGGCAGGCTGTGCGGGCATCGCGTGTGAAAACGGTGGATATTATTAAGTATGAGTAATTAACAGACGGATTATGAAAATTTACCATATCAAAATAGCAATACGGAACATTTTTAAACACAAGCTTTCTTCACTGGTGAATGTTTTCGGTCTGGCCATCGGTCTGGCAAGTTTCATTCTTATTTTGTTGTACGTTACCGACGAGATTAGCTATGACAAACAACACAGTCATGCAGATGATATCTACCGTTTGGTAAGTATTTCCGATTTTGAAGGCGTTGGCGAAGAATCGGCAAGTGCTCCGTTTCCGGTGGCACCTACCTTGCAGAATGAATTTCCGGGACTGATTGAACGAACCGTTCGGATTTTCAATTATCAGGTTCCTCGTTCACTTATTCAGCTTGACGAGAAGATGGTGAACGAGCGTCATCTGTTTTTTGCCGATTCAAATTATTTCCAAATGTTCGATCATCCGTTCATTTATGGTAATCCGAAAACTGCTCTCAACGAAACATTCTCAGTGGTGATTACAAAAGCCACTGCCGAACGATATTTCGGAAATGAGAATCCGATGGGTAAAATACTCCGGTACGAACAGAATGTTGATCTGAAAGTGACCGGCGTTGTTGAAAATATGCCAACAACCAGTCATTTCACATGGGATTTTATGGGTTCCATGTCAACTGTAAGGACCTTATACAGAGGTAAATTACCCGCAACCTGGGTGTGGAATCCCTGCTGGACCTATATCCAGCTGAAACCTGGTGTGCAACAGGCCCAACTAGAAGCCGGATTTCCTGATTTTGTGAAAAAATTCTACTACGATGCCACCAAAGGAAGCATTCGTCTGTATTTGCAAAAGCTCACCGATATTCATCTTTATTCGCACATTGATTACGAAATTGAACCAAACGGAAACATCAGTTATGTGTATATCCTTTCAACCATTGCTATATTTCTACTCATCATCGCCATCATCAATTTCATGAATCTGAGTACGGCAACATCAGGTTCGCGAACCATCGAAATCGGGATGAAAAAGGTGATTGGCGCGGATATCTGGCAACTCAGAGCACAGTTTATCGGGGAAGCGCTTATGATCAGTTTTCTGGCATTGTTCGTCGCACTTATTTTTGTTGAAATTTCTCTTCCATACTTTAATATGTTGGCAGCCAAACAGTTGAGCCTGAGATTATTTTTACAACCAATCTGGTTCGTTGCCTTAATCCTCCTTGGTATTATCACCGGATTGTTATCAGGATTATATCCGGCATTTTATCTTTCCTCATTTCAGCCTTTGCTTGTACTCAAGGGGCATTTTGCCGGAAGTACGCGAAGCGGAAAAGCCCGAAAAGCCTTGGTGGTAATTCAGTTCATCATTTCAATAGTGCTTATTATTAGTACATTAACTGCTTTTGACCAGTTGCATTATTTACGAACTGCCGATTTGGGATTTAACAAGGACGCTGTTGTTCTTGTTCAGGTTACGCGTAGCCCTATCATTCAGAAATATGAAAGTTTTAAAAACGAATTACTGAATAATCCTGATATTCTGTCTGTTAGCTGTGTGGATGATATTTTTGGAGTTTCTCACAATACACATGAGTTTCGACCGGAAGGAGTTCCTGAAGACGAATGGAAGTTTTATCCTGCTCTGGTTGTGGATCACGACTTTGTGAAAACATTTGATATTCAAATCGTTGCCGGAAGAGATTATGACCGCAATAACAAAACGGATGCTGTGAACGGAATGCTGATCAACGAAGCGATGGTGAAATATCTCAACTGGGGAAGCAACGAAAACGCAATTGGAAAGAAATTCAAATCTCTGGGTGGTGAAGAGAGGGTAATCGGTGTTTTCAAGGATTTCAACGCTACATCGCTCCATACGCCGGCATCGCCATTTGTGCTGAATATCAAAGAAGATGAACGGGTTCGCTTTTTCTTTTTGCGTTTTGTGGCCGTGAAAATTGCAGCCGGAGAATACAAAAGCTCGATTGAGTTTATGGAGAAAACTTTCAATCAATACGCGCCCGGAAGACCTTTTGAGTATAGTTTTCTTTCGGAGGAACTGAACAAACAATATATCGAAGAAACACGATTGAGCCGGTTTTCGCTTGGCCTAACTGTGCTGATTATTCTGGTTGCCGGATTGGGTTTGTTTGGACTGGTATCGTATATGATCGCACAGCGAAACCGCGAAATATGCATCAGAATGACGATTGGCGCGGGTTTGAAAGAAATGTTTATCCTTTTTTCGAAGGAATATCTCTGGTTGATCATCATGGCAAACCTGGTCGCCTGGCCTTTATCATGGTTGTTGCTTCACCGCTGGCTGGAGAATTTTGCCTATCGAATCCCAATGAACCCGCTCTATTTTGTTGTGGCAGCGCTCGTTTCTGCACTTATTACCTTATCGATTATTTTGTGGCGAACTGTTTCTGCCATCAAATCTAATCCGCTGAAAGCATTGCGTTGGGAATAATTGCATTAAACAGAAGCGATTTCAAAGGAAACTTTTTGTACCTCTGTTTGTTTTATTGCGGTTGATCACAATATTACAGCATGACCAGAAACGAATTTATTCATTCTATTACGTTTACTTCAATTTTGATGACAACAACGAAATTATCTGCCTTTGCAGGAATTGTAGATGCTTTGACGCCAACTACCCGCATGCCAGTGCTCTTTGTCGGACATGGTAATCCGATGAATGCTATTGAAGAAAATGAATTTGTAAAAGGATGGCGTTCTGTAGCCGGCGGTTTCGAGAAACCGAAGGCAATACTTTGTTTATCAGCCCATTGGGAAACCAAAGGTAGTTATATAACTTCAATGGAAAAACCGAAGATCATTCATGATTTCGGTGGTTTTCCACGCGAATTGTTCGAAGTTCAATATCCGGCTCCCGGTGATCCAAAACTTGCTGTAGAATCGCAAAAGCTGATTCAATCAGCTGAAGTTCAGTCTGATTTTTCCTGGGGACTTGATCATGGTTGCTGGTCCGTGATTAAACAAATGTATCCCAAAGCGGATATTCCTGTTATTCAATTAAGTATCGATTATTCGAAACCGCTCAGATTTCATTTTGATCTGGCGAAAGAGCTTTCATCACTTCGTTCAAAAGGTATTTTAATCATCGGGAGTGGAAATATGGTGCATAATCTGCAACGAATCGATTGGCAGAATGAGCACTCTGGTTATGACTGGGCAATAGAAGCAAATGAAGGGTTCAAATCATTGATTACCAGCGAGAAATATGATAAACTATTTGATATCCAGAATGTTTCTTCGGCATTCCGATTGTCAGTTCCAAGTCTGGATCATTATATACCGTTACTATTTTCACTGGGATTAAAAGAAAAAACAGATCCGCTCACATTTTTTAATGATGCTCTGATGATGGGCTCTTTATCGATGACCTCACTCAAAATTGGTTAATTTCCATTTCGATATGGTACAAAACTGGATGGTATTTTTACGGGCAGTAAACGTTGGCGGAAGGAATCTCGTTCCGATGGCCAGATTACGTCAAGTACTTGAAGAAGAAGGTTTTAATAATGTTATTACTTATTTGCAAAGCGGAAATATCGTTCTTTGCAGCGAGAAGCTGAATCAATCAGAAATTGAAAAACGGATCGGAGACCTTATCGTTCAGACATTTTCTGTTTCCGTGGATGTGTTTGCCAGGAGTGGTGAATCCGTCAAACAATGGCTGGAAGAGAATCCGTTTCAGAATCCGGAGCAGTTTCCCGGCGACAAGGTTGGAATCGCTTTGTTATCACAGGTTCCTGATAATGAAAAAGTTGTGATACTTAGTTCACAGAATATATCACCTGATGAATTCATCATCAAAGGATCAGTATTGTATCTGTATTGTCCGGAAGGCTTTGGCAAGACCCGTTTTACGAGTGCAATGATTGAATCCAAACTAAAAGTGCGAACAACGGTCAGAAACCGGAAAACAATCGAAGCCTTGTCGAAAATGGTATCGGAGATTCCTTATAACTAAGGATCAGATAAGCAGTATTTTATACTTCATTACTAAAGAAGCTGAAATTTACTTTTCCATAATGACGCTGGTCGGTAAATTTCGGATGCTCTTTGTAATTGATACTGATTGGATGTTCAATAACCAAAATTCCATCGGTTTTCAGGAGCTGACTGTCGAAAATCAAATCAGCTAATTTGCCATAATCAGGTGAATCGAATGGCGGATCAGCAAAAATTACATCGTATTTCAAATGGTGTTTCGGGATGAACTGAAACACATCCGATTTCACCGTTTTCAATTGTTCCATGCCAAGTTTTTCGGCTGTCTGGTGTATGAATCTGATACAGGAGAAGTTATTGTCAACCGCAGTTACAAAACTGCCTCTGGAAACAAATTCGTAGGAAATATTTCCGGTTCCGGCAAACAAATCCAGAACCTGAATTTCTTCAAAAGAAATCAGGTTATTCAGGATGTTGAACAGACTTTCCTTGGCCATATCAGTCGTTGGTCTGACGGGCAGTCCGGCGGGTGCCTGGATAATACGGCGCTGGTATTTACCTCTTATAATTCGCATTGCTGGGCGTTGAACAGGATAAAATATTGGTAGTTTTGGATATCATCGAGCACATAACTGTAGGAGAAATGCTCGTTTCGCGGGGCAAATTTTGCTGTACGGATATAATGAAGTGCGATTTCCAGCAAAGGTGAATCTTTGTCGATATTACCTGAAAAAATGATTTCGTTTGTTTCCGGATTCAGCCTGAGCTGCTCCATGGCAAAGAGAATAAAATACAGAAAATCTTCTTTTGTATTGAATTTGAAGCTGTTGTAAAACAGAAGCTTCTCTTCGCGCAGCACGACAAGATCAAACAACTGATCGCGAACATGGACAAAAATTTTATCGTCGAAACCTTTGTTTTTGTAAGTAACAAGCAAACTTTCGATCAGAACTGAGCTCAGGTGAACGATGCGTGCGTTGGCCCAGAGTTCTTTGATTTTTGCAACAAGCGGATTCGATAAATAATAAATATTTGCTGAATCTGCATTTTTCAAAATGTCGGCAACAATCCGGCTGTTATCGCGATAGGTCTGATTGAAAGCAAGATAAGTTCCTTTTTCTTTTTCATCATACAAAGGAACTGGGATCAGGCAATTGGCATCATGATCAATAATCACCGTCACCGATTGGTAAGGGTAAGCGATCCATTGACGATGCATGATGATTTCATCGATGAGAGCAGCATAGCGGATATCATCTGAAGGGGGATTGAAACGGAAGGTTTCAAGTCCGATATACCGCTGTTTATCTGTAGCATAAATCACAAATGAAAAACCACCGGGAGATAAACGTATCGTCAGGTGAAAATTTCTTGTTAAATCTTCCCTGAAAGCCTTGTCGAGGCGGCTAAAAGTCGGTTTAACAGGTGCAATCATCGTGAATTTCTGAATTTATAATCGTTTACCTTCATTCAATGGTACTATCAATTCATTTTATCAGCCTGGCTTTCAAAATGTATTTGATTTCACAAATGTATGCTTTTTTGAACGGAATGTACTTCTGTTCATACGATTGACTTGGATTTTTGCTAATGAATTAGTATCTACTGCTCTTAATATCAAGTATTTCACTCAAAACAGGCATCAGCAATTCCGATCGCAGCGGTTTGGTGAAATAACCATCGCAACCCGATGCAAAACAGGCATCTTTTTCATCCGGCATGGCAAAAGCTGTTTGTGCGATTATTGGAAGCAGGGGCCGCGTTTTTTTGATACGCCGCGTTGCCTCAAAACCATTCATCTGGGGCAACTGAATATCCATGAGAACAAGATCAATTTCCTCGTACATCTCACACATTTTAACTGCCTCAAGACCATCAAAAGCATGAAGTAATTTTACCCCGGTTGGTTCAAGCAAGGCTTTCAATAAGTCGAAACTTGACTGGACGTCTTCAGCTATCAAAATTGTTTTTCCATGATAATCAGGCACTTTACGTGCTTTCTGAGAAGTTTTGGAAACGCCTTTTGCTAAAATGAGTGGCAGATTTACGATGATTGAGGTTCCTTTGTCTTGCTCTGATTCTACTTCGATGTTTCCTTTAAGCAGTTTTACGTTTTTATGTACAATGCTCAAACCCAATCCTGTACCACCATAAATTCGTTTTTTATCATCGCTGAACTTGGAAAAACGATCGAAAATAAACTCTTTTTTTCCTTCAGGAATACCAGTTCCCGTGTCAGAAATGGTTAATGTAATCCATCCAGAATCGGGGTCATCAGTTGTGTTGACTGAAAGTTCGAGACTGATCGATCCATTATCAGTAAACTTAATGGCGTTGTTTAACAGATTCACAAGTATCTGCCTGATTTTCAATAAATCAGAAAGGATAATAAGTGTTGATTGATGCAGTACGAGATTAAAAGTGATGTCGGTTTTATTCTTTTTCTCAAGAAGCTGTAGAAAATGTTTGTGTTCATCATTAATGAGGTC
>CAZVKW010000021.1:1907-13186 GCA_964627945.1 uncultured Lentimicrobiaceae bacterium | reverse complement strand
GCTGATTTGAGTCTGTCAGATTCCTCTGCTTTTGCAAGAGCGGTATTGAGTTGCATCTCCACTTCCTTCCGCCGGGTGATATCACGGCCGATTATAATCAGTCCTTTACGGCTACCATCGCTGTTATATATCGCTACTTTGATGACATCCAGAATTTTGAATCCACCCTGAATCATTGGGATGACCTCATCACTTCTTGTTGACTGTTTTTTGTACCATGTCATTTCATCAGAAATCATGCATGATTCAAAAGTTTCTTTATAAAATGGCTTGATCTTGGCAAGATCACGATCTGTTTTCAATTGATAATCAACGTTTTGCAGATCGAACAGTTCGAGTAAAGCCTGATTTGCCTTGATCCATCGGCCTTTATCATCTTTAAACTGAATGGTATCTGGACTGGTTTCGAGTAGCGTGCGCAGAATTTCCTCCTGTTCGGTGAGTACTTTATTCATTATTCGCAGATCGATAGCTGTTTTCAGATTCATCTGGTTTTGATTGTCGAGCTCAGATTCGGTTTTTTTGTATTTCTGGTTTATTCTGAACAGCAATATCAGCAGGATGACAAAAATGATTAAAGCAGTGAGACTCAGATGAAGCAAGGCTTTCTGGTTCTTAATCAGATTTTTCTGCTCTGATAATTGCTCTTTGTGCTGTTGTTCCTGAATACGCAGGTTTTGAATCTCATGTATCTTTTCATTCACAAGATATTTAGCCTGTAAGTTAAGAATGGCAGTTGAATCAAAGCTTGAGTTTACCGATTCAAACATTTTGATATAACTCACAGCTGCATCATAGGCTTCCAATTTATTCCCCTTGCTGAAAGAAGCTTTATAGATGTTTCGTAGGGCATCAAGCATAACCTTTTGATCACCAGAGTTTTGAGCAATTACATAGGCTTGACTGAAATTTTCGAGGGCTTTCTCGTTCATGCCTTTCTGATGCCAGCACCAGCCAATACCCAGATATGCATGTGCGTTATCAGCGCCAATACTTTTTGAAAGTTCGAGACCCTGATTAAAATATTTCAAGGCACTATCACTCTGATTTTGAAACATATAGATGTTTCCAATATTCTGAATGGAGGCCGCGAGTACTGCTGAATTTTTAATTTTTTTTGCAAAAATGATGCTCTCGTTAAATGATTGATGTGCATCATCATAGCGGTTAAGTTCCGTAAGAATCAACCCGATATTGTTTGATGTGTGCATTTGAGTTGCAATATCATCGCTTTGAACTGCGATTGCTCTTGCTCTCTCAAAATAAGGAAGTGCTTCCTTGAATGCCCTGAGCTCGTAATAAAGCGCTCCCAGATTGTTGTAAATATGCCCCATTCCTGCTGAATCAGCTTCCATTTTATGCATATTCAGGCAATTCATATAGTAATCAACTGCGGTTTGATAATTTCCTAATTGGGCATGTGCAACTCCCAGATTGTTGATCACATTCTTTTCTTCGTGCGAATTACCGCATTTACGAAAATAGAAAAGTGCTGAATCCCAGCTTACAACACATTCTTTGAAAACGGAAGCGCTAAAATTGGCTGTTCCCAGACTTTTAAAGGCTTTTGCAATCAGGCTATCTGACTTCATTCCCCGCGCCAGTATTAAGGCTTCGTTGCTGTATTTCAATGATTTTTCAACAGATACACCCTGATAACTTTTTGACAGCGTGATATAATCTTCAACTGAGGCGGCATCATTTCCCGAATTCAAATCCTGTGCGAAACTAGCTTGTGGCATGAGAATCCGTAGAATGCAGAATGAAACGGCAAATAGTCGACTTCTTAAAAGTGGTTTTGGGAAGAGATGTTTCATTATATAGCTGATTCAGCGTTGTTTATAAATTCTAAATTGATTGTATCAGGGTCTCAAAGTCAGGAAGAAAGTGAATGTAGTCAAGGGTCGGACTCTTTTCTCCGATTTTACAGATATATTGCTCTTTTCCGTTTGTTAACATAAGAAACCTCACCTGAAGCACAAAATTATATCTTGCGGCCTGATCCAGCGTATCCTGCCCAATGGCAATATTCCCGGCTTTGCATTCAACAATCATCATTGCTTTACCTTCGCGGTTAAAAACAACGATATCACTGCGTTTTTTTCTTTGGTTAAGTTTAAAAGCATATTCAACTGCAATCAGACTTTGGGGCACTTTCATGGTGTTAATTAACAGATACAAAGTGTTTTGCCTGACTTCTTCTTCAGGTGTAAAGGCAACGAACCGCTTCCTGATCGGGTCAAAAACCTTTCTTTTTCCGTCTTGAACCTGTACCCTGAACCATTTGTCATCCGTCATAAGCCGTGATTATTGGCAATTCCTTTCAGTAAAAGTAAGTAAATTGACGTAAAAGCGAACAAACAGTCAATGAAAAAGCTGCATGCAGCAAGATTTACCAAAATGCTTCCATTGAACGAACTACAAGCGCATTCAAGGCTGCCTCAAGGATATATTTCCTACTTTTGTATGTCAAAATCCCATCATGAAAACAAAAAAGGAAATTGTAGATAACTGGTTGCCCCGCTACACAGGTTTGCAGGTTGATGAGTTTGGCGAATATATCATTTTGACGAATTTTCATCAGTATCTTGAATTGTTTGCCGAATGGAACAATGTGCCCATCGTTGGCAACGATCATCCGATGCCATGCGCAACTTCAGGCGATATTACCATCATCAATTTCAGTATGGGAAGTGCGAATGCTGCTACCATTATGGATCTTTTGAGTGCGATACACCCGAAAGCAGTGCTGTTTTTAGGAAAATGTGGTGGTTTGAAGAAGAAAAATAAGCTGGGTGATCTGATCCTGCCTATTGCTGCCATTCGGGGCGAAGGAACTTCGAACGATTATTTACCCACCGAAGTGCCTGCACTTCCGGCCTTTAGCCTTCAGAAAGCTATCTCTACCAGTATCCGTGACCATGAACAGGATTATTGGACAGGAACGGTTTACACAACCAACAGGCGCGTTTGGGAACACGATGAGGAGTTTAAGGCCTATCTTGTGAAAACACGCAGTATGGCCATCGATATGGAAACTGCCACGATTTTCACCGTTGGTTTTGCCAATGAGATTCCGACCGGAGCACTTCTGCTCGTGAGCGACCAGCCGATGGTTTCAGAAGGAGTGAAAACCTCTGACAGCGATCGCCGCGTTAACCAGCGATTCGTTTCTGAACATCTTCGGATCGGAATAGATGCTCTTCAGCATCTTATCAATCAAGGGCTTACTGTAAAGCATCTCCGGTTTTAAAGGATTTTAAACGTGACTTTCGAACAGATTATCGCCGATATCCGAAACAAAGTATATGCTCCTGTCTATTTTCTGATGGGTGAAGAGCCATATTTCATTGATACCATTTCTGATCTGCTCGAAGATACTGTTCTTGAACCGATCTACAAGGAGTTTAACCTGATTGTGGCTTACGGTCGTGATGTGGATGTGCAAATGATTATGAATCAGGCACGAACATATCCGATGACCGGAAATTATCAGTTGTTTATTGTGAAAGAGGCTCAGGAAGTGAAGGATATCGAAAACCTTGAGCCTTTGCTAAGCAATATTCCGAAGAGTACCATCCTGGTTATCAACTACAAATACAAGAAACTTGATAAGCGAAAAACCTTCACCAAACAGCTTGATAAGCTGGGTGTTCTGTTTGAATCGAAGAAACTCTACGACAACAATATCCCCGATTGGATCGTAAAATACCTGCAGCAACGCAATTACAGCATTTCGACAAAAGCCTGCCGCATGATGGCCGATTTTTTGGGAAATGACCTAAGCAAGGTGCGCAATGAGCTTGAAAAACTCATGATCAATTTGCCGGTCAATTCCAATATTACTGAGGATGATGTGGAACGAAATACCGGAATTTCGAAGGATTTTAATATTTTCGAACTTCAGAAAGCACTGAGCAACAGAGATATAATGAAAGCCAATCAAATCATCAATTATTTTGGTGCCAACAGCAAGGATAATCCGATTCAGATGGTGGTAGTGATGCTGTATGCGTATTTTCTGAAACTTCTGAAAGTGCATTATGCCACCGATAAAACCAAGAACGGAATTGCCAGTCTGCTCGGACTTTCACCGTTTTTTGTGGATGAGTTTATCACTGCCTCACGCAATTACAGTATTGCCAAAATTGTGGAAATCATTGCTTTACTACGTGAATATGATTTGAAAGGCAAAGGCCTTGGAAGTCAAAATGTGGAAGACGGTGAATTGTATAAAGAAATGATATTCAGAATATTACATTGATTCTGAATTTCATTATGCTTTCTCCGTATAGATTTCCTCAATGATTGAATCGTATTTCATGACAAGAAATTTCCGTTTGAGTTTCATTGTTGGTGATAATTCTCCAGAATCAACATTCCATGAATCCGTTATCAACACAAAACGTTTGATCTGCTCACTCTGATCGAGACCTGCATTGATCTGATTGATTTCCCGTTCGATACGTTTACGAATGATTTCATTGCTTATGGCCTGTTGGGGATTTGAATATTCACGTCCTTTCACCCTGCACCAGGAGGCAATATGATTGAAATCGGGTACAATGATTGCTCCGGCAAAGTTTTTCGAATCACCCACAACAAGGGCATTTTCGATAAATGCGGATTCTTTCAGTTTATTTTCGATAGGTTGAGGAGCAACATATTTGCCATTCGAAGTTTTGAAAATCTCCTTTTTCCGGTCGGTAATGCGCAGATAAACACCTTCGAAAGTGCCGATATCGCCTGTATGGAACCAACCTTCTTCATCGAAGACTTCTTTGGTGAGGTCGTCGCGTTTGTAATAACCGAGCATCACATTTGGACCTTTGCACAGAATTTCGCCATCAGGTGCAATTTTAATCTCAACTCCCGGAAGCGCAGGACCAACGGTACCAACTTTTACACCTTTTGGCTCAAAATTTCCAACCGCGATCACCGGAGAAGTTTCGCTCAATCCATAACCTTCAATCACCTGAAAACCAGCGGCCCAGAAAATCCGCGCCAGGCGTTCCTGCAAACTCGCACCACCGCTCACGATAGCATTCAGTTTTCCGCCAAAGGCTTCTTTCCATTTGCTGAAAATCAGTTTTCGGGCAATGGCGAGTTGGATCCTGTATCCAATTCCATGATCACCCCAAGGCTCGTATTGTTCGCCCAGACGTAATGCCCAGAAAAAGAGTATTTTCTTGATTCCCTTTAAGTTACGGCCTTTTGTGAGGATTTTATCATAGGTTTTTTCGAGTACACGTGGAACAGCTGCAAACATTTCTGGCTGCGATGTTTTGATATAATCGCTGAGTTGCTCGATGTTGTCGCAATAATAAATGGCGGCTCCGTGTTGCTGGTAGGTGTAATTCATGATGCGTTCAAGCACATGGCAAAGCGGCAGGAAGCTCAGTGCACGTTTCACAGGATTATGCGATAGGACCACTGCTGCTGCTACTGAATTACTTACCAGATTGCGGTGTGAAAGCATGACACCTTTGGGTGAACCTGTTGTTCCCGAAGTATAAATAAGGGTTGCCAATTCGGTTTCAATGATTGATTTACGAATGCTATCCAATTCGTTGCCTTTGTTCGATTTTTTCCCAAGTTCGAGAATTTCATGCCAGTCTTTTAGTCCGGCTGTTGGCTCGAAGCTGTATATCGATTCGATGGAGTCGCAGTCTGGTAATACTTCTTTAAATCGATCATAGATTGAAGCATCAGTTACAAATACCATTCTCACGCGGGCATCGTTAAAAATGAAGCGGTAATTGGCAGTGCTGATGGTGGGATAAATGGGAACCTGAACGGCTCCGATCTGCAACAAAGCCATGTCGATGATATTCCATTCAGGTGAATTTTTCATGATTGTGGCGATATTATCGCCTTTTTTCACGCCAAGTTCAAGCAATCCTAAACTCAGTTCATTCACCAGACTGAGGTATTCACGGCCAGTGAAAACAGTCCACTTTTCGTTTATGCGTTTTCCAAAAGCTTCGGTATCGAATCTTTCAGGTTGACGATACAGATCGAGAATATCGAAAATCCGTTTATGTTCCATAAGGCAGGTTTTGGTTTAAGAAATTAAGAAACGTAAATCCGGTTGATCTTTTCAGTACATCTTTCGGTAATTCTGTCCCTTTTCAGTTTCAGGTTGGCAGTAAGTTCACCCGACTGTACCGTCCATTCATGATCGGTAAGTTCGAACTTTTTCACCTGCTCATAATCACCGAAGAATGCATTGTAGTGTTCTACTTCCTTTCGGAAACGCGTAATAACTTCTTTGTTTGTAATCATTTCATTATCAGAAGTGTATTCAATTTCTTTGATGGTACACCATGACCTGAGATGGTCGAAATTCGGAACGATAATCGCAGCCGCGAATTTCTGATTTTCACCGATCACCATAATTCCGTCGATGAAAGGTGACTCTTTGAATTTATTCTCAATCAGGGCCGGACTGATATATTTGCCCATCGATGTTTTAAAAATTTCTTTGATTCGTCCGGTGATTCTGAGATGGCCGGTGCTTTCGATCAGGCCGACATCTCCTGTGTGAAACCAGCCTTCGCTGTCGATGGCGTCGTTTGTCATTTCAGGATCCTTGAAATAGCCTTGCATCACATTCGGCCCTTTCACAAGGATTTCGCCTTCGGGTGATATTCTTACTTCCACATTTTTAAGCACTGGACCAACTGTTCCAAAGACTGTGCCTCCGGGTTCAAGGGTGTTCACGGCCACAACAGGAGAGGTTTCGGTGAGTCCGTATCCCTCAAGAACAGGAATACCGGCTGCGGTAAATACTTTGATCAAACGTGGCTGGATGGCAGCTCCGCCGCTTACGATCACGCGCATCTTACCTCCCAGGGCTTCACGCCATTTACTGAAAACCAATTTACCGGCAAAATGAAGCTGAATTTTATAGAAAAGACTGTTTTTGCCTTCTTCCTTGTAGTTATGTCCAAGATTCACAGCCCAGAAGAAAATCTGACGTTTGGCACCGGTCAGTTTCATTCCTTTTGCCATGATTTTGTCGTAAACTTTTTCGAGCAAACGAGGTACGGTTGTAAGAATTTCCGGTGAAATTTCACGGATATTATCCGCGATAGTTGCCATATTTTCTGCATAATAGATTGAAACTCCCAGATACAGATAAATGTAAATATTGGTACGTTCATACACATGGCAGAGAGGCAGATAGCTCACGGCCTTGCTTGTCTGATCGATAGGAAAAAACCTGTAAACCGCACTCACATTGCTCAGCAGATTGTGGTGAGAGAGCATGACTCCTTTTGGATTTCCGGTTGTCCCCGAGGTATAAATGATTGTGGCTGTGTCATAAGCAGCAACATTGTCTTTGATTTCCTCCAGTTTTTTTGGATTCGGATTGGCTTCACCAAGTTCGATGAGTTGGCTGAGGTGGTTCACGCCTTCAACGGCTTTGAAAGTGTAAATATGCTCAAGCAGGGGAACTTCGGGCAGAATATGTTTTACTTTTCGGTGAAGTTCGGCACCCAGAATAAAAGCTGCTTTTACTTCGGCATGGTTGAGGATATAGCGGTAGTCAGATTCGCTGATTGTTGGATAAACAGGAACATGGATTGCACCGATCTGGAGAACGGCCAAATCGATGAAATTCCATTCGGGAGTATTGGGAGAAATGGTTGCGATTTTATCGTTTTTGCCTAATCCCAGCGATAACAGGCCATAGCTGATATTATCGACAATCGCCCGGAAATCTTCAATAGAATATTTCACCCATTCACCGTTTTCTTTACCGGCAAGCACATCATCTTTGGGTTTGAACTTGTGTTGATAGTAAGGCAACAGATCGAAAATACGCGTAATACCCGAATCCATAAGCGACTGAATTATAAATAATTAAAAAGTAAAAGAAGATTCCTTTAATCTTACGAATGGCAATAATAGAAAATATTTCGATCAAATGAACATAAATACTAACTATCACGTTTGAACAGCGTTGCGCTGGCCTGCGCAGTAGGCATGATGATGATATCGTTGATATTCACATGTTCAGGCACCATGGCTGCATAAAAAACGGCATCAGCAACATCATTGCCTGACAGCGGTTTAAATCCCTTATACACATTATCCGCTCTTTGCTGATCGCCTTTAAACCGAACGACCGAAAATTCAGTGTCGACGGCTCCGGGAGCAATCTGTGTTACCCGTATTCCATAAGGCAAAAGATCCATGCGCATGGCGCGGGTAAGTCCGTCAACCGCATATTTGGTCGCAACATAAACGTTTCCGTTCGGATATGCTTCTTTTCCGGCAATGGAGCCAATGTTGATGATATGCCCTTTCCTATTTTCGACAAAAATGGGAGCAATTGCCCGGCTGATGTATAAAAGTCCTTTGAGGTTGGTGTCAATCATGCGTTCCCAATCATCGATTAATCCATCCTGTATCGGGTTCAAACCAACTGCTAGGCCGGCATTATTGAGTAATAGTTGTGGGACAATCTTATGCTGTTCCAGAAACTGAACCAGAATTGTTCCACTATGGCTGTTTGTAACATCCAAAGCGAATGGATGGACCACCACTTTATATTGCTGTTCGATCTCAGCAGATAGCTGTTCGAGTTTTTCAATACGACGCGCAGCGAGCACGAGGTTCCAGCCAGCAGAGGCGAATTTTAGTGCGCAGGCTTTGCCAATTCCGCTGCTTGCACCTGTGATAATCACAGTTTTTGGGTTCATTAGTAGAGAGTTTAGATGGGTAAATTTAAAATAAATCAATCTGAACTGATCAAAAATCATTGATTTTGGAATTAAACTTAAAGTTGGCTTTTGAATTCTTTTACTTTTACTTTTTTAAGTTTACTGTAAATCAAATAAATCCATATGTCCCAGAAAAGTTCGCTGGTCCGGTCGCTTGGCCTGCAATATGTAGTTGCTATTGTAATTGCAAGTGTTGTAGGCTCAGGTGTTTATAAAAAGGTAGCACCAATGGCCGATGGATTACATTCGTCGGGATGGGTGCTTATTGCCTGGGTTCTTGCAGGGCTTATCACCCTATTTGGTGCGCTCAGTTATGCCGAAATCACAGGTTTACTTGCCAATACCGGTGGAGAATATGCCTATTTTAAGAAGATTTATAACCGTTTTTTCTCCTTTATTTATGGGTGGTCGCTCTTCACGGTAGCCAATACTGCGGCAATTTCTTCGATCGCTTATGTGAGTGCCGAATCGCTGAACAATATTTTGAATCTGCCTCAGCTTTTTCCGGGAGCGGCCAGTTATACGATCGGCGGGGTGTTTTATCCCTTTGATAATTTCACCGTAAAACTCATTGCGATAATAATTGTGCTGGGCTTGACATGGTTCAATACACGTAAGGTGAAAACAGGAGCAGGTTTTGGAAATGCACTCGTTTTGCTTGTAATTACAGGCATTGTGATCATCATTGCATTTGGATTGAGCAATAAAGGAGCAGATATTTCCCGGGCAACTTCATTGGTCACTTCAACGGGTGGACCGGTTGGTATCAGTGCTATTTTCACTGCGATGCTGGCGGCTTTCTGGGCCTACCAGGGCTGGAACAATATAGGCTATGTTGGCGGAGAGGTAAAAAATCCGCATAAAGTCATTCCCATTGGGATCGCTATCGGGTTGGGAATCATTATCACTTTGTATTTACTCATCAATGCCACCTATCTTTCGGTCTTGCCAATTGAAAACTTTGAAGCAATGCATGCTGCCGGAAATAAAATCGCAGCAGTTGAAGCTGTGCGATCATTCTGGGGAAATAACGGAGCCCTTTTTATTTCACTTCTGATCTTTGTAACAACATTGGGATGTACTCATGCCCAGATACTTACCTGTGCGCGTCCGTATTATGCCATGGCCAATGAAGGGATGTTTTTTAAATCTGCCGGTAAGCTAAACAAGAGCAATGTGCCTCAAAATGCACTTCTTATGCAGGGAATCTGGGCAGCAATTCTGGTGCTTTCCGGTTCGTTTGATCAGTTGACGGACATGAGTATTTTTGCGATTTTCATTTTTTACGGGGCTAACGGACTTGGTGTTTTCATTCTCAGAAAGACCATGAAAGATGTGGTCAGACCCTACAAAGCCTGGGGATATCCGGTGATACCGGCAATTTATGTGATCTTTTGCGTTTTGTTTCTTGTAAACACTTTCTATTCCCGTCCGCGTGAAGCGGTGATTGGTATTGTATTGATGCTCACCGGTGTTCCGGTATATTACTGGCTGAAAAAGAAGTATGTACAAGAAGATCTGCAGTAGAATTACAGTGTATTTGCAATCAGGATGGCCTTCTCGAGGGCAATGCGATCCAGCGTTAATGGAATATTTTTTTGATCGCAAAAGGCAATGAAATCCTGTGTGCTGAGATTACCGATCATTTCATCAGCGGCAAACGGACAGCCTCCGAGACCGTTTGATACCGTTTCGAAACTTCTGACACCGGCCTCGTAGGCAGCTTCCAGTTTTGCAAAGGAATCCGCAGGTCGGGTATGCAGATGAAGTCCGAAATCCACTTCCGGGAATTGAGGAATCAAAGAGCTGTAAACAAGATAGATTCTATCAGGATCTGCCTGGCCAAGAATATCTGACAAAGGCATATTTCTGACACCGGCTTCGTAAAAACCGGAAACCGTTTCGTTTAGAAGATCCTGGCTCCATTCATCACCATATGGATTCCCGAAACCCATCGAAAGGTAAATCACTTTTTCGAGTCGGTCCAGTTCAGGCAAAGTCAGCAGTGAAATCACTGTTTCTTTCGCTTTCGCTGTTTCCATTTTCAGATTACGTTTCAAAAATTCCGGACTCACCGAATAGGGAAAACAAATTGAGGTAATCTGTGGAAAGCCTGCTGCTTTTCGCGCTCCTGTTTCGTTCACCACAAGCACCATCAAAGGTGTTAGTAACGATTCTGAATTGAGATGACTGATAACTTCTTCTGTATCTGCCATTTGTGGAACTGCTTTTGGCGACACAAAGCTTCCGACATCTATGCAGTCGAATCCCACTTTTAGCAAAGCCTGTGCATATTCGATTTTCTTCGCTGTTGGAATAAATTTTTCTATTCCCTGCAAAGCATCACGTACAGTTTCGGTTATTCGAATTTCAGACATTCAAAATGTTTCAGAAGTAATCTGCTTATTATCAAATATTTATTATGTTTTTCAATTTCAAGCCTTTGGCTGTTGGCCTTAGCTGTTGGCCTGATTTTACTTAAACAATTGTATATGCTTAAAGTTGTTATTTAAATGGAATCAAGCTCCCGTCTTCGGTCTCCCGACT
>CAZVKW010000021.1:0-1807 GCA_964627945.1 uncultured Lentimicrobiaceae bacterium | reverse complement strand
CGTCTTCGGTCTCCCGACTTCCGACTCCGGTCTTCTAACTTTTCCCCGACAATTCTTTCGGTATTCTTCCCTGACGGATGGTTTCGGAGCGGAGTTTACGACCTACAATGCGTTCAACCATTTGTCCGGTTTTCAGCACGCGGTCGATGTCAAGATTGGTTTCGATGCCCATTTCGTCCATCATCACCACCATATCTTCAGTCGAGACGAGGCCAACGGCAATAGCTTCTTTGTAGTAATATTCGCCGGTTCCCGAGATTGGGACTCCGTCCATAAAATTGGCAGGTTGTCCGCCGATGCCACCCATAGTCGATTCGTAATTGGTCATTCCGGCCTGCAAAGCAGCCAGAACATTGGCCAGACCCCAGCCACGGGTAGTGTGGAAATGCACAATATGTTTCTCAGGTCTTTCGACTGTATCGAGTAACATTGAAAAATACCGGTAAACACGATCGGGCGAGGCAGAACCGTCATGATCGGCATGTTCAACGTCATTGGCGCCTATCTTAAGCCAGCGTTGCGTGAATTCAACCGCTTTTTCAAGTTTGGTAGGACCTTCGATGGGGCAGCCCCAGATGGTGCTCACGGTTCCGTTCACTTTGATGCCGGCAGCGTGGGCCAGAGGAATGTATTTTTCGGCCATTTTCAGATATTCATCGATCGACAAGCCCGAGTTTTTGAACTGGTGCGATTCGCTGGTGCTCACCATCAGCAGGATACGATCAGGACCATAGCCTTCTTTTTTGGCTTCGATGGCGCGTTCGATGGCCTTTTCACGGATGGTAATTGCAGTGAGGCTGGCTGAAGGTAACAGATGCTGAACACGCTTGCTTTTTCTGAGCAATTTAAAAAGTTCGGAAGCATCTTTAAATTGAGGCATTCCGGCCGGATTACCGAAATTACTCACCTCAATATGTTTAAAGCCGCAAAGAAGCAGTTCTTCGGCCAGCCAGAGTTTGGCTTCGGTGGGGATAAACTTTTCCTCATGCTGGAAACCGTCGCGGACAGTTATATCGCCTATGACAACTTTTTTCGGGTAGTTCATATCAATCAATATTTTTCGGGTTAGAACAATCGCCGGCTAAATTAGTTTAAAAATTCTATCAAAGAAGTGTGCGGAAAGAGAACAAAAAAACCGTTGTCGTTTGTCAGAACGACTGCGGTAGCGTAAGTCAATGTGATTAACCAGATATTGTAAATAAGAATATGTTAATTCAGAATTAATCTTCTAACTGCTATACCTTTGTTTGTCAATACTTTAACAAAGCAGACACCTTTTGGATTAGCGCTTAAATCAATTCATTAGGGATGGGAATAACAAAACTAAATTACTTTTTCAGGTCATAAAAAAAGCGGGAGAGTTTCCCGCTTTATGATGAATTTAGTCTTCCAGATCCTGTTTGTCTTTCCAGACTTTATATACTTTTTTACTTCCATAAGCTGCACCCAGACTGAGCAGAATTCCGATGCCTGAACCGATTGGCGCACCGCCACCTTCCTGATTACCACTACCACCATGGCCACCGCCTGGTGGAGGGGGTGGAACCTGTGCAAATGCGCCTGTGCTTAACATTACCAATCCAATGATTGCCAGAGTTTTATTGATTTTTGCTTTCATGTCTTTTCTGTTTTTCTTTGTATGAACTCTGTTTGCTTATTCAATCACTAATTTGATGGATTTCACTGATTTTTCGTCGTTCACCCGCACAACATAAACACCTGCAGGCAGGTTAACCGATTGACTCTGTAATCCGGTTCCGTTCAGAACACCGGATTGTACCAGTCTACCCTGCAAATCAAACAATTG
>CAZVKW010000020.1:15175-32112 GCA_964627945.1 uncultured Lentimicrobiaceae bacterium | reverse complement strand
TAAAATCAGTATCTTCAACGATATAATTTTGTTCAAAAACTCTTCCCGACAATGCATTGAGAAGCATGACCGAAACAGTTTCCTTACCTGAGGACCTGAATTGAATATTAATCTTATCTGTTGCCGGGTTAGGAAAGACACTTAAAAACAAAGGAGAAACCTCCTTTTGAACTCCGGTGATATTGCCAATTCCAAATTCAAATTCAGCAAATCCACCAAAATCAGGATCAAAGGCGTAGAGAAAAACATTGTTTCCATCCAAAATGTTAAAATAACCTGTTCCCTGGTTCGGCTGATTCCAGAACTCAAGTCCATTTCCTCCGGTATCATCGATTCTTAATTTGTAGCAACCTTCAGGCAGGATGAAAGTATCATTGTACAAGGTATTATTCCCACAATTCCCACGTTCAAAAAACACCTCCCCATCACCGGTATAGAGCGTGTATCTTGTCTGATTACCTACATTATTCGTCTGAAGTTGGATGGTAGTCAGTTCACCATAAGGATAAACCTCGATATCATCGAACACCGAGCTAAGGGAGTTATTGTATAAATATTCATCTGTCTGGTTATTTGGATTGCTTATGTTTACAGTAAACTTATCGGCAGTTCCAAGCCAAAAAGTCAAAGCAGGAATGGGTAATACAACCGTATCCTGCTCCAGAAAAACCAATGAACCTGTCCAATCAAAAGTTTGAACAGGGCCACCTTCGATTGAATAGGTCAGATGAAGACTGGTCAGCGTTGTTGATCCTGTATTCTGAATTACCACTTCAGGACTTGAGCAAGCCGGATTAAATCTCTCCTCATTGGCGTCTGCTGCATTTGGTTTAAGAATCTTTCTCAGGGAGGCATCCACAGCAAAATGTGGTGGACCATAGCTAACCAATTGATTGCTAACAAGATAATTAGATGAACCACCTGATGTTACCAAGCCATAATCTAAGGTATGTGTCTCACCCGGATTAACATAAGGAGTAATATCAAACTCGTAGAGATCCGTTGGAGTGCCGGGGCACCAACCTGTACGATCATAAATCCAGGTTCCTCCCTGCGGATAAATCGGGATGGTTGAGCATTCTTTCCATAAAAGCCAGTCAAACTCAATATCACCTTCATCGATATTCAAGGTATGATGGCGTTTAATAAATTCACCTTCCTGACCATGTCCGGTTATTTCAGAACGGATTTTGAACTGTGCCCCATCAGATCTGAACGAAAAACTTCTTGGTTCAAAAGTTCTGTCGCTTAGAATACTGGCATAATCGCTGCTTTGTGGTCTCCATATCTGATTGATATCGAGCACATCATGTGGAGGGGTTCCGGTGATATACATAAAACGGATATCCATATCTTCCTGCCACTGCCCTCCCCCTTCGACAGAGATTCGTTTTCTTCCTTTGAGTATTGGAGCATAATCACTTACATCAAAAAACCATGTTTTCCCCTCCATTCCCAGATCCAGATAGATACCATAAGGGGTTACAAAAGACATCAGTTCATATTTGGAAGGATATCTTGAATAATAACTCAACTGACCAATTTCGATGCTGGCATCAGGAGCAATTAAAACGGAATCAATGACGATTCCTTCAGGATCATATGTGCGTACATATTGCGATTCCCAGAATTCGTTAACTGACAACTCATGAATGCTGTCGTGTAGCATCGTTCCATAACGTGGTATAATTTCATATTGTCTGACAATATTAGGCGTCAAAACGACTGAATCGGTAATAATCTGATCTGTAATTGTTAAATCATAACTACCTTGCGCAAGGCTCAGATTTGGCCTTTCAGTGGTTGCAATAAATCCCCTTGAAAGATTACTACCTCTTTCATTCACCCAGTATAGAAAATCTTGTATTAAGGCTGTTTCGGCATTTACAGAAGCATCAGCTACTGTTGAACCATCACCTTCATCCAGTTTATAATATGCCACAAGATTGGCATAATCCGGATGGGTGTTATCAATTGCCCTGTACATCCAGTTTTGAATTGTTGACTGATCAAGCTCTTTGTTCCAAACCTGAAACTCACTGATGTTTCCGAAATAAGATAAATCGGGCGAACCGATGGAAGCAAGTACAAATTGCTGAATATCCATTGGAAGTGTTTTTCCTGTTCCGGAATGCCATAATTCTCCGTTGTGATATATCTTCATTGAACCGGTACCTGTATTTTTTGTAAACGTCCAATGGCTCCAGAAACCTTCAAATTCAGCAGATGTGGCTGCTTTATCAATCCTGTCATAGGAACCGCTGCCGTTGTTTCCACAATCAAAATAGATACTGGCATTGCTCCAGGGCAGGTGCACATTGATTTCACGGTTGTTGTTATTGTCAATACCGTAGAAAATACTGTTATTGTTGGGCAATACTTTTTGGTTTCCTTTGCTCCAGAATGACACCGTAATCTCATTTGAAATGGCTGAAAAGGCTTCAGAAGGAAGGTCAATCTTCCCATTTACCGCATTCAGACTGAAACCATTTGTTGAATATAATCCTGAAACAATTCCGCTATTTCCTCCAACGATTTGAAGTGGATTTGAAGTAATGTTGTTTGTAAAAGAAAACTCCACAATAACTCCTGATGATCCATCCCACATAAATGGGGTATGAAACTGAATTCTGTTTGAACCGGGTGAAAACGCATAATCGCTAAAATAAACTTCTGTGAAGCCATCATTATCCGGACTGTTGTTATACAGAACTGTTTTATCAGAATTTTTCATTTGTACTTTCAAATATCCGGCCTCAGCTGAAGTGTTCTGAACATTCAATAATAAACCATCGATATGACCGGAAACAATACCAGCAGTGGTTAATTCGGTCGCGGAATAGAGATACTGCGATTTTCCAGATTTATTGTTTGTTGCAAGTACGTGCGAAAGCGAAAGATTCCCTGTGCCAAGCGTTTTCAGGGTCTCAGAATTGGTATGGTTGAGCTCAACAATCTTTTCTCTGTACTGATAATAATTATAAAGAGGAAAATCCACATAGTTATAGGTTGAACCGCTAAATGCGGAAATATAGTAAGCGTTTGTATAACTTAGGATTGAGTCAACCCTTGTTGAATCAGTTATATATGTATTACAGCTATAATCCCATTCGCCACAGCCCCTATTGGTATTCCCGGGCACGGAAATAAGACCGTCCTTGCAGCGTATATTGTAAAGCATGAATATCTTTTCATAGGCTTGATTGGGATCATCCGGAAAATCGATCATGGTATCTCTGGTTAGACTTCTATAATTAAATGTGGGAACTACAAGTGTATCACCCATGGACTGGGAAAATAGAGACACAGAAATAAAGGCCAGAAAAAAAGTAATAATAGCTTTCATAAATTGATTTATAGGTCAAAAAGAAACAAAAATTCAAATAGGAAGATGGACAAATATACCTGAATTCTAATTAAAAATCAGATTGTCGTGAATTTTCAAAATACAGAAATAAACATTAGTTTTCGGAAAACGAATGATTCATTCTGGATAAACCATTTTTATCGTTTCAAGGGCGTATGAACCTTGTTCACCGGTAAATGTAAAAATAGAATATGGAGTTACGGTATTCCCCTGATTATCAATATCACAGTTACCACTTGCACCCTGATAGTTAAGGCCGCCAAACCTACAGGCGCTTTTAATGGATAGCCAACCCAATGACGGCATCAGGATCGGGTCGATTTCATCTCCGTGCGAGACCTGCCGGATCCAATAATTCAACCTTTCACGAAACGCGATTTTATCTTCTGTACCTTGTTCCAGAAGTGTTTTCTCAATCGCAATGGCATACAAAAAGCCAATATCAAAAAACTGGGCATTGTATGAAGCTACTTCTTGTTGATATTGTTCCCACAGTTCAAATGAAAAATACTGATATGGGCTTGTTTCTGTATCGGCAGCTGGAATGGCCCCAAAATTTTTGGGATGACCATTTATTTCACCAATCATCATGGCTAAGGGAGAATCAAAGACTGCGGAATTAAAGAAAGCATCACAAAGAATAAAAGTAGTATTTGCCAAACGGTTGTTCACATTAAAAGATGCCAACTGGCTAATAAAGTCCTGATAAACAGATGGATTTAACATCGAAATGAAGATTGCTTCAGGATCATTGGCCAGTAATTCTTCAATCTTCGCCTGATATGCCGGATCATTTTCGATAAACGTAATCATTGGTGAAACACCGGAACCAAAAGTCTGACTGAATGTTGCAGCCAAATCGGAGGAGTATACTTCTCCCTCTTCAACCGCCATGGCAATTCTTTCAATTCCATATGCTTTGGCCTGATCTGAGAGTATAATTGCCTCATAAGCATCTGTCGGACAAAGTCTGTTGAAATATGGGGAAATATCGCTGAGTAAACCTGAAGTTGCTGCTCCAGATATCACTGGATAGTGATCAGGAATCGCAATTTGTTCTACTACTCCTTTGGAACAAGAAGAAAAGCTGGTGATAAACCCGACAATATTTTTACCAGACTTAATCATATCCTTTGCTGCCTGAGCAGCTGTTGCTTCACGGTCAAGGCCTTCCGAACTTTTCACAACAAGATCAATCATTTGGTGATCTCCAACTCCACCAGCCTGATTAATAATATTAACCGCTGTTCGTAATGCTTTTTCACGCAAAACACCTTTTTCCTGATCCAAAGGCAAAATCACACCCAATGAGATAGACTCAGTTGATTTGATCGGATTCTGATCCCTGGTGCACGCCAAAAAACTGAGAAACAGTCCCGAAAGAATAAAAGAAAAAAAATAAGGGAGAATTCTTTTTTTCATCACACAGTAGTTTATGAATGAGAGACAACGAGAATTCAAAGCATCGACATTAGTTACTAATGTCTTTAATTACAGAAAGTTAAACAACAATCTCAGAGAATTTGTAGAGAATTGTAACAGAAATTTCTAAATTTCCTATTTGATCAATTCAATCCTTAACATCTCTGAATGATTTCCAGCACTTATCCGGCAGAAATATACTCCATCCGTCAAAGCGCCTGCATCCAAATCAATTTTATGGAATCCGGAGATCTGATCTTCATCTATAAGGCGTATAACTTCCTGACCATAAATATCATACACACTAATCTTCACATGAGTATTTGCTGCCAAATCATAACGAATTACTGAAGAACCTTTTGATGGGTTTGGGTAAACAGCAGCATTTAACAGAGCTTTTCCCGTTTGGTTTTCAGAAAGTCCGACTATCTGAGGGATGATATGACCATAATACACATCCTGTTCACCATTAAATGTTCCTGCCCAGGCCAAATGAGCTCCCTGATTATCGGAAACCATATCAAAATAGTCGCCCATTTTCTGTTGCTGCGGCCAACCCACATGTGGGTCAAAAGTTTCGGAAAGCTTCTCATTGGCTGACCATGTCTCACCCTGGTCCATGGAATAGGTATAATACAATGCTGACAAATAAGGATTGTCCTCAGTAGAATTTCTGGTATCGAGCCAGATCACATCTATTCTGCCGTCGGGTGATAAAGACATCGTTCCAAACCATTGTGTTGTATTTGCACCAAGGTCGTTATTCAGGCGTTTAGGAGCACTCCAGCTCATGCCTCCGTCCGTACTTTTCGCAAACATGATATCACCTGGATCACTGATTGAAATCCTTTGAGCTGCCGCTAGCACATATACATTGCCTCGTCCAGGACCTTCAGAAACATCCACATCCACCCAAACCTGACCTAGCAGTCCAACAGGATTCACATCTACCTGTGAAGTGATAAATCCATCCAGATCGACTCCAGTGGTAAAGTCCCACGAGACAGGTAAATCAGGATTTTGAACAGTGGTGGACTTGGTTATAATAACCGGATCATTCTCATAACCTGCACCGGCTATATATAATTCTCCGTCTGGACCAACAGCCAGTGTACCCCAGCTTGGGTCTCCAAGAACTTCCGAGCAACTTTCGTAGGTATCACCCCAGTCAATTGACCGAGTAAATGCACCCGGATAACAAATGCTCCAATACGAAGTCCAAAAGGAATAATTGTTACCCGAACCAATTCCATTGGTTTTATCAACTCTCATCCATTGTTTATCACCTCCCTGGGCATAAATTCCTCCATCCCATACTACTCCGCCATCCTCAATACGATAAACCTTACAACTCATATTGTCATTTGCATCAGAGGTCAGACTGTTGTAATAAAAGTTTCCGTTTTTGTCAACATCCAGTACAGGATCCGAACGAAAAACACCAGGATCAATAACACCCGGAAATGTCCATGTAGTTCCACCATCCAATGTATAACCATATCCGGCTTGTCGGAAATTGTTGTTGATATTATCGAATTGTCTCCATCCGATCACCATCCGGTTCGGATTTGTCGGATCAACAGCAATTGAAGGTTCATTTGCTGCATCGTTCAGGATATTGAGTCCGTTTGCATCCACATTCACCTGGGTCATAAAAAACACACTGTTCTCACGGGTATAAGCCGGTGATGTTTTTTTGTTATTCGATCCTGCAACATAAGGCTGATCAGGCACTTCGTGGTGCATCAAGGCTCTTTCAGTTCTTGTAGGGTTTCTGTGTTGAGCTATTGTGGTTAATGAAAGCATCATCAATAAACTGATTATACATGTGTTGAATAATCCTAACAGCTGCAAATGAAAGATTGGGAGTTGAAATTTCATAATTTGAATCTATGTTTTAATGATTTTATTGAAATACCAATTTTCTTTTAAGAACATGTAAAACTAAGCTTATTCTAGGTAATATTGAAAAGATTTCTAAAAAATCCCCTGAATTCTACTACAATTTAATATAAAATTCAATGCCTGAAAATCCAGTTTTAATCAGTTTAACTACAAAATATAATAAAAAGGCACTCCCATGCCCATGTGGGAGTGCCTTAAAACAACCAATCATTAAATCCTATGCAGAAAACAAAACAATCAGATCATAAAATTAGTTAGCAATTTATGTAATGTCAAGTGAAATGATTCTTTTTTCAAAAAATAACCTAAAGCTATCAAATCTAACCTAAATAAAGAAAGATAGTTAGTATCTTTTGATCATAAAATCTGCTTACAGATAAGCATATACAGACCCGGTTTTAAGCAGTTTTGTGGATAAACATTCTAAAAAAAGAATGCCCTACTTATAAAGCAGGGCATATGATTGAATATTAGAATGGGCTGTACTAGCCAAATAGCTATACGATCGTGATTCTGGTGCCACCATCATCCACTCCAAGAAGCGATGAGTCAGTAATAATCGTGTCTTTACCACTGCGTTCAACAAAATTGATTGCAGCTCTGATTTTCGGAGCCATACTTCCTTCACCAAACTGACCTTCAATAAGATAACGTTTGGCTTCGGCGATCGTCATTTTATCAATCGACTGTTGTTGTGGCGTATTGAAATTGATACAAACCTTTGGTATATCAGTCAGAATGAACAATTTATCGGCTCTGATTTCCGACGCCAGCAATGAACTTGCAAGATCTTTGTCAATTACTGCATCAATACCCTGAAGTTTATTTCTTTCTACATAGAAACAAGGTATTCCACCGCCACCAACAGCGATTACAATATGGCCTTCACGGGCAATCTTTTCGATAGACTGTCGATTGAAAATGATCATCGGATCGGGTGAGGCTACCACTTTGCGCCAGCCACGACCGCGTGCGTCTTCTTTAAACACAGAACCTGTTTCTGTTGAAATCAAATCTGCTTCTTCTTTGGTGTAGAAAGGACCTATCGGTTTGGTCGGACGCAAAAATGCCGGATCATCTTTATTTACAAGTACGCGTGTAATAATGGAAATGATATCACGATCCATATCCTTGGCCATGAGCACATTACGCAGCTGTTGTTCAATCACATAGCCAATAAATCCCTGAGAATATGCTACACTGATATCAAGGGGCATATCTGGTAAACCGTATAATTTATTCCCAGCGGTATTGGCAAGCAGAATATTTCCAACCTGTGGCCCGTTTCCATGTGTAATTACAAGATTATAATTCTTTTCCATCAATTTTGTGATGTTCATACAGGCATTGTAAGCATTTGTTTCCTGCTCATCAATTGTTCCCTTTTGATTTCCCCTCAATAACGCATTGCCTCCGAAGGCAACCACTGCTAATTTCTTCATTTGTGCTCGGTTTTGTATGTTTCTCAAGCAAATATATACAATTTTATTCAGACGGCAGGATTCATTGTGATTTTATTCACAATGTCAGATGCTTACAGAAACAATGAATACAAAAAATCAAGGTACGAATCCTGAACTTTTTGGAGAATAATTTGTTGATTGAAAAAAAGAAATACATGAAAAATCAAATTTTAATTTTCACAGCACTCATCATGACAGTTGCTGTAAGTGCACAGGAAAAAAGCAAAATAAATCACATTTTTGCACCCCTACCCTATGCTTATAATGCACTCGAAAGATCAATCGATGCCCAAACAATGGAAATTCATTATGACAAGCATCATCGTGCCTATTACAACAACTTTTTAAAGGCAATTGAAGGAACTGAAATGGAGTATCTTACAATGAATGAACTGTTTACCAAAATCAGCACACTTCCAGTAACAGTTCGAAACAATGCCGGTGGTTATTACAACCATGAATTTTTCTGGAATAGCATGTCACCTGATGGTGGCGGACTGCCTACGGGTGCAATTGCAGCATCTATTAATCGTGATTTCGGCTCTTTTGACGCTTTCAAAGTCGCTTTCGAAAAAGCTGCAACAACTCGTTTTGGTAGCGGTTGGGCATGGCTTTCAGTGGATGGAAATAGCAAATTGTTTATTAGTTCAAGTCCAAATCAGGATAATCCATATATGGACGTAGCAGAGCAAAAAGGCACTCCATTGCTTGCACTCGACGTATGGGAACATGCTTACTATCTTCGTTATCAGAACAAACGAGCATCGTATATCACAGCGTTCTGGGATGTAGTAAACTGGAAGGAAGTGAATAACAGATTCGAAAAGACCAGTAAATAATTCATTTTCAATGCAATAAAATCTCATATGCAAATACTATAAAACCTGTTCCGTGTGAAAACTGAGCAGGTTTTTTTGTTTCATTCAATCAAGAACTTAATCATAGCAAGCCTTTTCGCTACCTTTGTCAGATGAAAAACCAGCAAAAAGCCTACACTTTTGCACTGATCACTGTCTTGCTCTGGAGCACTATGAGCACCGCCTTCAAACTGAGTTTATCCTATATATCCTTTGATCAATTGCTATTCAGAGCTGTCTGGTTTGCGCTTATCTCTGTAGGTATCTGGCTTATTTTCAGTGGAAAATCAAAATTACTGTTTCAAATTAGCCGGAAAGATTTTATCCGTTCTGCCATTCTGGGTTTCCTGAATCCATTTGCTTATTATTTGGTTCTTTTCAAAGCTTACGAATTGTTACAGGCACAGGAAGCTGGTGTTCTGAACTACACCTGGCCGGTCGTTCTTGTTATTCTGTCAGCCATTTTTCTACATCAAAAAATCGGTTGGACCAGCTTTGGGGCAATTATGCTTAGTTTTTTCGGATTAATCATCATCAGTACCAAAGGCGATCTCGCCGGTCTGAAATTCACGAATCCATTAGGCGTTGTTCTCGCAGTTGGTAGTTCATTCATTTGGGCTTCATACTGGATCATCAACCTGAAAGATCATCGTGAAGAAGTAAGTAAAATATTTCTGAATCTCGTTTTTGGAGCATTCTATATCCTGATTTATATGCTTTTAGGTCCGGGAATTCAATTTCATTCTACTGAAGCTTGGATAGGTGCTGCATATATCGGCACTTTAGAAATGGGTATTACTTTCGTACTTTGGTTATTGGCACTGCAATATTCTCACAGCACGGCAAAAGTCAGTAATCTGATCTTTTTATCTCCATTTATAGCCTTGTTTTTCATCCGGATTTTCGTTGGAGAAAAAATTCTGCTATCAACAATTTCCGGACTCTTTTTCATCATATCGGGAATTGCGCTTCAACAATGGGCAAGTCACCACAAATCAAAATTAAAATCTAAATCATGAACCTTCCTGTTCTTACACAGCAACTTGTAAATCTCACACGTGCCGTTGGAAAATTCATCCGTGATGAATCGAAACGTTTTAAAAGGAGCGATATCGAAGCGAAGGGCCTGCATGATCTGGTGTCATATGTTGATCGCACCGCTGAGAAAATGCTTCTGGAGGAGATGCGTAAATTGGTTCCCGGTTCATGTTTCATTGCAGAAGAAAGTGGCGAAACTGAAAACGCAGAATGGAGATGGATTGTCGATCCTCTGGATGGTACAACCAACTTTTTGCACAAAATTCCACTCTATTCGATCAGTATAGCCCTTCAACAAAATGGCAAAACAGTGATCGGATTGGTTTATGAAGTAAACCTTGATGAATGTTTTTACGCCTGGGCGAAAGGTCATGCCTATCTGAACGGAAACCCAATACACGTTAGTGAATGTGCCTCTATACAAGACAGTCTGATTGCCACGGGTTTCCCCTATTATGATTTCAGTCGTTTAAAACCTTATATGGCTTTCTTCGAAGATCTGGTTCGTAACTCACACGGGATCAGACGTCTTGGATCAGCAGCCGTTGATCTGGCTTATGTAGCCTGTGGACGTTTTGAAGCATTTTATGAATACGGGCTGCATCCGTGGGATGTAGCTGGTGGTGTATTTATTGTGGAATGTGCAGGTGGAAAAGTCACTGGGTTCACAGGTGAAGAAGAAGTTGTTTTCGGAAAAGATATTCTGGCCACCAACAACTTGGTTCACAATGAATTCCTTCAGAAAATCTCACAGTATTTTACACCTTCGGTTTAGGAGAACGGTGGAAATTCCCTTTCCCCTTTGGACGATTTCTGTTATTACCCTGACGACTTCTGTGTTCATGTACCTGAATTTCAGGACTTTCACCCAATTCCGCAGGAAGTGGTAATTTTCGAACTGTAGCCTGAAGGAATTGTTCAATCCGTTGGAATTTCCGGAATTCCTTTTCGTTGATCAAAGTAAGTGCAAGTCCTGTTTTCTCTGCCCGGGCGGTTCGGCCAACGCGGTGAACATAATCTTCGGCATCACCTGGAACATTGTAGTTGATTACCAGACTGATATTATCCACATCAATTCCACGGGAAACTATATCCGTGGCAACAAGAATCTGAATATGGCGGTTCCTGAAATTATTGAGTACGGTCTCACGCTGATCCTGTTCCAAATCGCTGTGAATCGCCTGAACATTCATTCCACGTTTTAACAGCGCCCGTTCAATCTCTTTTACTCCGGATTTGGTTGCAGAGAAAATCAGCACCAAAGGAAGATCTTTTCCACTGATCAGTGCTTCGATAAGGGCAATTTTCCGGCCATCATCAACGATATATGCAGCCTGCAAAACGTTTTCAGCAGGTTTTGAAACAGCAAGATTGATCTCACTATGGTTGTGCAGGATTTTTTTGGCAAGTGACCGAATTTCAGGAGGCATGGTTGCCGAAAACATCAGGGTCTGGCGTTTCTGCGGTAAATATCCAAGAATACGCTGAATATCAGGCATAAAACCCATATCGAGCATGCGATCCGCCTCGTCAAGAATGAGTACACCCACTTTCGAGAAGTCGACATAACCCAGATTTATGTGTGATAAGAGCCGACCAGGTGTAGCAATAATGACCTGCGCACCGGTTTTGATGGCTTTCATCTCATTATCAAAATCGATTCCTTTTCCACCACCATACACAGCCAGCGAACTGACTCCGGTGAAATATGCAAAGCCTTCCAACTGTCGGTCGATTTGAACAGCCAGTTCACGGGTCGGGGCAATAATGAGCGCCCGGATATAATCATCGTGAGGCTCAATCGTAAGAATGCGGTGAAGCAATGGCAGCAAAAAAGCTGCGGTTTTACCTGTTCCCGTCTGGGCACAGGCTATCAAATCTTTTCCTTCCATCACAAGCGGAATGGCTTGCTCCTGAATAGGACTTGGTTTCTCGTATCCCATGGCGTCAACGCCTTCCATGAGACCGGGATGTAAATTAAATTCTGAAAAATTCAAGGGTTATTTGTTATTTAGGTACATTGTTCGTTTCATAGGGCATTGATTTTAAGCCCTGAAACTCACTACAAAGATAATTAAAAACCTAATACAGTTCTGACACTTGATTTTGAGACAATTGAAGAATTGAATTCCTTATTACATTTGAAAAACGTACCTTTATATGTCAGGTTCTATAATTTGCCAACAAGAAAAAAATGTCTGATTCAACTTTACAAATTTCTGGAATTTCCGACGACGGAAAGCTTCCAAAAAAAGGGATGAAAGGAAGGGCCTCCACGACCCTTCGCCCTGTTGGCAAGGTCGAGATTGAAGGCGAAACCTACGATGCCATTGCTCTGAACGGATATATCCATGAAGGTGAAAAAGTGGAAGTTGTTCATTTTCAAAACAATCAAATGTTTGTAAAGAAGATCTGAGAAACTTATTCAGCCTTCGCTTTTATTGTATTTTGAAAATCATAGAAATATATTTTGAGGATCATATACTTACTAAGCGAAAACCTTAACTTCGCTTTGAATTCCGCTATTGCTCAAGTGAAAAAAATCATATATCCGCATTCAATTCTTCTTTTAATCAGTTTATTATCAACTTTTGGACTGACTGCACAGCGCAAACAGCTTGAAGCCATTAAAACTACAGCTCCCATCATTATCGATGGATTGCTGAACGATGAAGCATGGAAAGAGGCACATATTGCTACCGATTTCGTTCAACATGAACCCTATAATCTTGCACCTGAAAGTTTTAAAACCGAAGTGCGGGTTCTATACAACGATCAGGGTCTATATATCGGCGCGACCATGTTCGACCCGCATCCTGACAGTATTTCGATGGAGCTCAGGAGTCGTGATGAAGAGGGTCTGGCTGATTTTTTCGGATTGACAATCGATCCCTTTTGTGATGGGTTGAACGGTGTAGGATTTCTTGTAAGTGCCCGTAACGTGCAGACAGACATGAAGTTTGATCAGGACAGCGACAGCGATGAAAGCTGGGATGCAGTGTGGAAAAGTAAAACAACACTGAATGATCAGGGCTGGGTTGCCGAACTGATGATCCCTTATTCTGCCTTGCGCTTTGTAAAAAAAGATGTTCAAACCTGGAGAGTAAATTTCTGGCGAAGTATTCAACGCTACCGTGAATATTCAGTTTGGAATCCGATTGATATTAAGATAGAAGGTGAACTGTTACAATCTGGTGAGCTGATCGGATTGCGCGATATTCAGCCACCACTGCGCCTGAGTGCAACTCCATATATCTCAACAACAGGGAGTTATCTTACACAAGAAAAACAATGGGGCGGAAGTTATAATTACGGTCTCGATTTGAAAGCCGGACTAAGCGAAAGCTTCACACTTGATTTCACCCTGATCCCCGATTTCGGACAGGTTGAATCAGACAAAACTGTTTATTCCCTCTCCCCTTTTGAGGTATATTACGATGAGAAAAGACCTTTCTTCACCGAAGGAACGGAACTTTTCAGTAAAGGTGAAGTTTTTTACTCCAGACGTGTAGGTGATGAACCAAGCAAACATGACGAAATTGCTGATTCATATAATGCTTCTGAAATTGTAGAAAACCCTGAAACAGCGCAGTTAATCAACGCAGCTAAAATCTCTGGAAAAACAAACTCCGGACTGGGCATCGGGATTTTCAATGCGATGAATGCAAACACATATGCTATTGTTAAGGATTCAGCCGGAAACAAACAGAAAATTCTTACAGAGCCATTTACCAATTTCAATATGTTTGTTGTCGATCAGGCATTTAAAAATAATTCATATCTAAGTTTCTATAATACAAATGTTTACAAACCTGAAAACACATATTCAGCAAATGTAACAGGTTCCGAATTCCGTGTACGCGACAGAAAAAATCTGTATGAAATAGCCGGAACGCTCAATATCTGTCAGCATTATACTAAGGAAGAAAAGCCAGCCTTTGGTCAAAAAGCAGCGCTAAATATTGGCAAGGTCAGCGGAATTTTTCAGGCAGATACCTGGTTAAGTGTTGTCACCAAAGATTATAACCCAAATGATATGGGTTTTCAGCAACGCACAAATGAAATCGATAACGGAATTTCCTTTAAGCACAATATTTACGAGCCCAGAGGTAATATAATTAAATGGTATACAGCGTTTTCCATTGAAACATTATATCGACTTGATCCACGGAAATTTACCCTCCTTATGCTGGAAGCTGAAACCAGAGGAACTTTTAAAAACCAGTTGACAATTGGCGGTGAATCAGGCCTTGACCCAATGGGTTATCTCGACTTTTACGAACCTCGTGTTGACGGAAGATATTATCACGAACCCGGTGGTTTTAAACTACATGGATGGTATTCACCTGATTATAGTAAAACATTCATAATTGATGATAATATCGGAATTTGGTATTCACCTAAAGCAAAACAATTCTCTGTATGGGGAGGAATAGCGCCCCGCTGGCGATTGAATGAAGCTGCATTGCTTGTTGCCTCCATCCAACTTGAAAACCACAACAATGGATTTGGGTACGTAAATGACACGCTCAATCCGGTTTCAATGCAACAGGATATTATCTTTGGCCGGAGAGATGTTAATATTTTAACTACTTCATTATCATTAAATTACTCTTTCAACAGTGATATGTCGGTTTTCCTGAAAGCCCGTCATTACTGGCTCAGGGTTGCTTATTTGGAGTTTTATGATCTGCTTGCCGACGGTGAACTGAAAAGTAATTCATACAACGAATCACATGATTTCACAGTAAATGCCTTCAATGTGGATATGGTCTTTCAATGGAATTTTGCTCCGGGAAGTGAATTACTTGTGATCTGGAAAAATGCTTTGTATCAGGAAATGGATGGTTCAACAGATGGTATCAATTACTTTGAAAACTTCGACCGGATGTTTGACTCCCCGCTTCACAATAGCTTATCAATCAAAGCTTTATATTACCTTGACTGGCAGTATTTTCAAAAAATAAAGAAGAATAAAACCCAGGTTCAGAGACCCGGTGGAATATAATTCAGCCTGCTGCTGCAAACCGCTGATGCATAGCGTATACCTTGCTGAACACAAGTCCCAACAAGCTTTTCATCGATTATGCGTCCGGTGGATTTCGAATATCCATTTCTTGCCAAGGCAGACAAAAAGCCTGCATTAAAGGCATCACCTGCTCCGATTGTGCTTACAACATTGGTAGGACTAACTGGAAATTTCTTATAAAGATGTTTCGACAAAACTTCCACATCCTGATCGCCTTTTGTGATCATCAGTAACTGATCACGGGATGGTTTTAACTGTTTCCAGACTTCGTGAATATTGCTTGAACCGAAAAGATTGACAAAATCCTCGTCAGAACCGCGGATAATATCCGCCGCACTGAAATTGCGTTCAATTCTTCGCTTTGATGCAGAATCGATAGACCATGCTGCCTTTCGAAAATTCGGATCATAAAAGATGATACAGTCTTCAGCAAGTGCATTCGCAAGTAATTTATTCAGAACCGGTTCCAACTCGGCTGATGTAGAAGCAATCGAGCCAAACAAAAAGACTGATGCAGCATCAAAATCAGGAAGGGCAATATCAAATCGCTTTTCCGGGAACTGTTTATAAAAAGTATACGAAGCTTTTGCCTGATCATCCAAAATTGCGAAGGCAAGTGAAGTTTTGCCATCGGGATAAATGCAGGAGTAGTCGAGATTGATCTCTTCGTTCAGGAGAAATTTGCGTAAAACTTCGCCAGGCCCGTCGGGGGCAAATTCAGTCATCAGTTGAACTTCTATCCCACTGCGTGCAAGCGAGACCGAAGTATTCAGCACCGATCCGCCGGGAATGACGGCAGCCTGCTGGTCCTGCCCGTAAATAACGTCGAGCAGCGATTCTCCGAAAGCAATGATCCTTTTCAAATCGATTTATTCTAAGTATGTATATCCGTAAAGTCCTGAACGATAATTACTTAAAAACTCTTTTCCTTCCTCAGTGGTGATTTTCCCCTGTTTCACAGACGACATCACCCATGTTTCAACCGTACGCACCAGTTTTTTTGAGTTATATTGCACATAATCTAGTACTTCAGCAACTGTTTCGCCATCAATAACCTGATCGATATAATATCCTTTTGTATCAACAGAAACATGCACCGCATTAGTATCACCAAACAAATTGTGCAGATCACCCAGAATTTCCTGATAAGCTCCAACCAGAAAAACCCCTATATAATAGCTCTCGCGCGATTTCAGTGAGTGAACAGGGATATGATGATTGAAGTTCCTTGTGGCGATGAAATTATCGATTTTGCCGTCCGAATCACAGGTGATATCCTGTAAAGTAGCAAAACGATCCGGTTTTTCGTCAAGACGATGAATAGGAATGATTGGGAAAATCTGGTCAATTGCCCATGAATCGGGTAAAGACTGGAAAAGTGAAAAATTACAGAAATATTTATCCGACAGTAGTTTAGCCAGATTTGAAAATTCTTCCGGCGGGCGTTTCATTGAATTTGACAGATGGTAGATTTCTTTTGCAATGGACCAGAAAAGCCGTTCAATCTGTGCACGGGTTTTCAGATCAAGCATGCTCAGGCTAAACATATCGAGCGCTTCTTCACGAATCTGCTGGGCATCATGCCATGTTTCGAGCATGGTTGAGTTATTTAGTCCGTCCCAGGCTTTATAGAGTTCATGTAACAATTCATGGTCATTTTCCTGAATCTCTTCATCATCGTCCCATGTGGGTAAAACAGCTGATTCGAGTACTTCGAAAACGAGCACTGAGTGATGAGCTGTGAGTGAACGTCCTGATTCAGTTATGATGTTCGGATGCGGAATATCGTTTTTGTCGCTGGCATCAACCATGGCAAAGGTGGCATCATTCACATATTCCTGAACGCTGTAGTTGAC
>CAZVKW010000020.1:7700-15075 GCA_964627945.1 uncultured Lentimicrobiaceae bacterium | reverse complement strand
CTGGAAGTGAGACCAAATTTGCTCACATCACCACCCGAATCTTCCCATTTTCCGCTTCCTGAACTGGCCAATTTAATCCGGATACCGAGATTTGGAACGACTTTCAAACGCTTCGCAACACGGGCAATCAGCTTCAACTCGTTCAATTTCTCTACAACAATGAAAATGGTTCTACCCATTTTCTGGGCAAGAAGTGCCAGTTCTATATAACTTTCATCTTTATAACCATTGCAAACAATCAACGAATCATGCTCCGGATTGATGGCGATGACTGTATGTAATTCTGGTTTCGAACCGGCTTCGAGACCGATATTGAATTTACGTCCATGACTGACAATTTCTTCAACAACCGGACGCATCTGATTTACCTTAATCGGGTAAACAATGAAGTTCTTTCCTTTAAATTCGTATTCTTCAGCAGCAACTTTAAAACAATTGCTCATTTGTTCAATTCTGGAATCAAGAATATCGGGAAAACGAAGTAAAACAGGAGTTGAAACATCACGCAGCTGTAATTCATCGATCAACTCCTTAATTTCAACGGCAGCACTATTTTCACGAGGAGTAACAACAACATTACCTTTGTCATTGATTGAGAAGTAGTTAATTCCCCAGCCATTAATATTATAAAGTTCTGCAGAATCTTCAACACGCCATTTTCTCATTGTCTGTCAGTGGGTTATTAAGTTTATATGTAAAAGGAAAGCAAAAGTAACAAAAATGCAATGAAATGCTGAATTATTTTGACCTATTGTTCAATGATTCACAAAGAATTCCTTGCTAAATATAGCATTTATTCTGGACAAGATTGCAAAGCATAAATTCTTAATTTCGCCTCAAAGACAAAAGCATGAAACTTATTGCCGACAGCGGCTCTACCAAAACCGAATGGATGCTCAGTGACGGCAAACTGCTATTGCAGAAATTCTATACAAACGGTTTCAATCCAAACTATTATAAAGCTCATGAAATCAGTACAATCATTGAAAATGAAATTCCAAAAAATTTTGATTGTGAGGAAATAATGGAAGTGTATTATTATGGTTCAGGTTGTTCAGGAAAAGTCAATTGCGAAAACGTTGTTGGCGCTATATCATTGATTTTCAAGCATGCCAGAATTCGTGTGTTTTCTGACCTTCTGGCAGCAGCAAGAGCATTGCTTGGAGATGAATCCGGAATCGCTTGTATACTTGGAACTGGCTCAAATTCATGTCTTTACAACGGAAAGGAAATAGTTCAAAACCTCCCATCACTCGGTTTTATGCTGGGTGATGAAGGAAGTGCAACTGATATTGGGAAACGCGTTTTGAAATCCATGATGTATCAGGATGCCCCCAAAAATTTGCTTTCTGACTTTGAAACAACTTACAAACTTGATCTTCCATCCGTGATTGACTCTTTATACAGAAAAGAGAAACCCGGCATGTTTTTGTCACAGTTTTCGCAGTTTGCCGGAAAGTACAGCACACACCCATGGATGCATCAACTTATTAGTCAGGCATTTGATGGATTTATTGAGCAACATTTAATCAGATATTTCGATTATGAAAAGCTTCCGGTTTGCTTTACAGGCTCTGTGGCATTTCACTTTCACGACATCCTTAAAAACCGTCTTGAATCTTCAAAATTGAAGTGCGGAAAAATACTTGTTTCACCTGGAGACAGTCTGCTTGATTTTCATCTGCAACATACAGATATATAGGTAAATGAGAACAAAATCATTCTTAAGTCCAATATTGATTTTACTGTTACTTGCTGATCTGGTTTTCAGTTTTGTACAGCATAAGCAGCTTTCTCTCGATGGCGATATGGCCGGTATCATTGTTCCTTCAAAAGCATATCAAACCGTTTTACACGATCCTTTTGGAATGAATGTTCTATTGCATGATTCTGTTTATGCTGCACCAAACCGGTATTTTATCCATGCCTTCATGAAGGCTTACTTTACTGCCGTTCCAGAGCTTTTGCACACTTTTTTTGACCCAATAGAAAGTATTTATGTAGCTGTAGCACTGATAAAAACCTTTATTCAGATAAGCCTGCTCCTGCTGATTACTGCATTTGTAAGTATCACTTTCAAAACCAGATTAAGTGAGAATCTCATCATTATGGCTATCCTGAGTCCATTATTCCAAACATTTGGTTATCATGGATATATGGGAATTATCGACCATTCAATTACCTATACTTTCTTTTATGGATTATCGTCTGTTTTCGTCTTAACATACCTGCTTATTTGGTATAGCTACTTTCTTTCCGAAGGAAAATCCACTTCACTTATTATTTTGGTAATGAGTTGTTTACTGATAATTATCATTGCTTTCAGTGGGCCGTTGAATCCTGCAGTGATGATTTTGGGAAATACATTTCTGCTCCTGGCATGGTTGATGAAAAAACATGAAAATGAGAGATTCGTTTTGACTCCACAAAATCTTGTAAAACGCATCAAACAGATTCCATGGCCGTTTTTAGTCGTTTCTATTTTTGCGATACTGATATCGCTGATCTCCCTGTATGTCGGGCGCAACAATGCCGAAAATCTTTGGCAGAATATATCCATCACTGAACGATATCTGAAACTCCCGGCCGGTCTTTTTTATCAGTTTACGACCAAACCCGGACCTGCTATAATGCTTTTGGTAATAATTCTTAATACAATATTAATCAGCCGATTACCAAAATCAGAATACACGGAAAAGCTTCTTAGAATTATCCGCTGGACAAGTCTAATTGCAGTTGCTTTCATTTTACTTTTGCCATTGGGAGGCTACCGTGAATACCGCCCAAACATCATCCGCCGTGATTCAATTCAACCAGTTTTAATTGCCCTGATGTTTCTATTTACACTTACCAGTTTCTATTTGATAAATGTTTATACCAGAAGAAGTAAAAAGATATTCGCTGGTTTTATAATCCTGGTTTGCATGATTTTCACATTCGCAGATGCCCAGCTTCCTCCACACAATGCATGTGAGAAAACAGCCTTGCAGCAACTTTCAAAATCTGATGCAAATCTTGTAATACTTCAATCAGATTGTACGGTTGTTTCATGGAATAAAATCACGAATCCAGCTGATTCTCAATTGAATGTGAAGCTTTTACAATTATGGGGAATTGTGAAACAGGATATGCGCTATTATCAGAAATAGCTACAAACGCGTAAAATCATTAACAAACAAGATGATTTTTTCTGTCTCATCTGCACTGAACCAATTCCAGTCAGCGTTTTTCCGCAACCAGGTCATTTGTCGTTTGGCATATCGGCGGGTATTGACCCTGATTTTCTCTAATGCTTCGTCAAGAGTGAATTTTCCATCAAAGTAATCGAACAACTCTTTGTATCCGACAGTATTTAATGAATTTAAATATCTGAAAGGAAGCATATTAAGAGCTTCTTCTACCATACCTGAGGAAATCATCTGCTCAGTCCGTTGATTGATTTTCTCGATCAATTCTTTTCGATCGGTCTGAATCGCAATCCGGATAATTTGAAAATCGCGTTTGACAGTTTCTCTTTTTCTGAAAGAAGTGAAGGTTTGTCTAGTTTGCATCCAGACTTCCAGCGCTCTTTGCAGGCGACGTGGATTTTGTGTATCTGCGAGAGCAAAATATTCAGGATCAATCTCCTGAATTCTTTTTTGCAAACCTGAAAGACCTTCCTCAAGATAAATCTTCCCGACTTCTTTTCGAATTTCATCCTCAGTATCAGGAATTGCATCCAATCCTTCACAGACAGCATCAATAAATAATCCGGAGCCACCACAGAGAATAACAAGATCATGAATCTCAAACAATTGCTGCAATAATGCAAGGACTTCGGTCTCATACGAAGCCACATCAAGACTATCTGACACTGAAAGATTTCCGATAAAATGATGTTTTATCTGAGCTAGTTCTTCCTGTCTTGGTGCAGCAGTTCCAACAGGCAGTTCCTTATAAAATTGTCTGCTGTCAGCGGAAATGATTTCCGTTTCGTAATGCTGCGCCAACCGGATGGCAAGTGCTGTTTTCCCTGAAGCTGTAGGTCCGGAAACGACCAGCAAAGTTTTAGGATTCGTTGCTTTCATTTGACGCAAGGATTGGCAAGGGGCCGTTGTTGGGAACTACAACAGGCTCAGGTATTTCCTCAACCACAGTCAGTCCCAATTTTATGCCTTCGACTTTCATGAGTTCGTATGCTGCCTGAAAATTATTCTGAATCAAACCATCAAGAATTGCTTCCCGTATAGCAGTTTTGATTACACCAACCTCACGACCTGGCAGCAGCCCAAAAACCTGCATGATTACTTCGCCGCTCACAGGTGGCTGCCAGTTTCGAATACTGTCTTTCCCTTCTATCTCTTTCAGTTTCTGCCTGACAAGCAAGAAGTTATCCCTGTATTTCTTTACCTTGTATTCATTCTTTGAAGTGATATCAGCTTCGCACAGCATCATCAAATGGTCAATATCGTCTCCGGCATCGAACAATAAACGCCGTATCGCTGAATCGGTCACAATCTCCTGTGCCAGCACAATCGGACGCAAATGAAGTAAAACCATTTTCTGGACGAACTTCATATGATCATTCAGTGGTAGACGCAGGTTTTTAAATATCTGCGGGACCATTTTCGCTCCCCGAAATTCATGACCATGAAAAGTCCAGCCCTGCTGCACATCGAATTTCTTTGTGACCGGTTTAGCAATATCGTGTAGAATAGCTGACCAGCGTAAATAGAGGTTATCACTATGTTTTGCCAGATTATCAAGCACTTCAAGGGTGTGGTAGAAGTTGTCTTTGTGCGCCTTTCCGTGCACTGTTTCAACTCCCTGAAGAGCAACCATCTGTGGAAAAATAATGTGCAAAAGTCCGGTATTGAATAAAAGCTTGAAGCCAACCGAAGGTTTGTGTGCAAGAATGATTTTATTCAATTCATCCGTTATGCGTTCTTCTGATACTATGCGAATCCGGTTTTTGTTGCGCGAAATGGCATCCAGAGAGGCCTTTTCGATCGTGAAACCCAGTTGGGTAGCAAAGCGAACAGCACGCATCATGCGCAGCGGATCATCCGAAAAGGTAATATCCGGATCAAGTGGTGTGCGTAAAATACCAGCTTTCAGATCGTCAATTCCATGAAAAGGATCGACCAATGTTCCAAAATCCTCTTTGTTCAGACTGATAGCCAACGTGTTGACTGTAAAATCACGTCTGTTCTGATCATCTTCAATGGTTCCGTCTTCCACTGCAGGTTTTCGGCTCTGCTGATGATAGGATTCACGTCGGGCACCCACAAACTCAACATCAAGATCATGATATCGAAGCATGGCGGTTCCGAACTGACCATAAAACTTCACATCGATTCCTTTGCCCAAACGTTTGGCAACCAAATCTGCAACTTCGATACCACTTCCAACTACAACAATATCAATATCTTTCGAATGACGTTTAAGCAATATATCACGTACAAAGCCGCCAATCACCCAGGATTTGACTCCTGTTTCGGCACAAACTTCAGAAACGACCTGGAACAGCCGCGTGGAAACATATGATATCAGATTCTCCATCAGGCTGCAAAAGTACCAAATTCAGCTTAATCAGGGCAGTTTCGCTATCTTCCATTCACACATTCAGAAATGTGTATTTTTATACCTGTCTTTAACTAATTGATTTTGTCGAATCTAATCTACCATCTATGAGCTACAACATTGAATTAGCCAATAAAATCCGTGAAAGATTTGTCGATTTTGAAGATATCAGCGAAAAAGAAATGATGGGTGGAATCGCTTTCATGGTAAATGATAAAATGTGTGTTGGCGTGATTAAAGACGAAATGATGTGCAGAATCCATCCTGATGCTTTTGAAGAATCAATCGAACGACATGGTTGCCGGCCTATGGATTTTACAGGAAAAACAATGAAAGGCTGGATTTTTGTGAATCAGGACAGCATTAAAAATGCTTCAGAATTCGAACATTGGATTTCGCTGGCTCTGGCTTTCAATTCAGAAGCAAAAAAATCGAAAAGAAAGAAATAGAATTGAAACAAATCGAAGCCGATAAATCCTAGAACCTTATAAACAAGCTGCAATCTGCGCCCCGAGTCTGGCATTATTCTTGACCAAAGCGATATTTGCAGCCAGACTTTCTCCGCCGGTTTTCTCTGCAATCGTTTTTAACAGAAACGGCGTGAGCCGTTTGCCGTCAATACCTGCTTTTGCAGCATCAGCAAGAGCTTCACAAATAAAAACTTCCATTTTCTCATAAGGGACTTCGAGAGATTCCGGAACCGGATTAGCAATCATCACAGAACCGTTCAGTCCCAACTGCCATTTGATGCGTAACATATCTGCGATCATTCGGGGATTATCTATTCGCAGCGGAGATTGGTAGCCACTCTTTCTTGAATAGAAAGCGGGAAACTCATTCTGGCCAAATGTAACGACAGGAACACCTTCTGTTTCAAGATATTCAAGGGTTAATCCGATATCGAGAATGGATTTCACCCCGGCCGAAATCACGGCAACGCTGGTATGCGCCATTTCGAAAAGATCGGCCGAAATATCCAGGCTTGTCTCTGCACCACGATGCACACCCCCGATTCCACCGGTTACAAAGATTCTGATGCCAGCCATGGAAGCAATTCGCATCGTTGCGGCAACAGTTGTGGCGCCCGGAAGTTTATTACTGACCACATAGGGCATATCGCGCAGACTCACTTTCCATACATTAGCGGTGTTTCCAAGCATTTCGAGCTGGGTTTTGTCCAATCCTACACAAAGTTTACCATCGAGAATCGCAATTGTGGCAGGAATGGCTCCATTCTCCCGAACGATTGCTTCTACCTCCATCGCTGTCTGTATATTCAGCGGATAAGGCATTCCGTGAGCAATGATGGTCGATTCGAGTGCCACAATGGCTTTGTTGTCGGCTAAAGCCTGCTGTACTTCGGGATGTATGTTTAAAAATTCCTTATTCATTTTTTAAAAATATGATTAAATGTTTCTTCAAGAAGCTGAAGATCAAGATCTTTCCGAATGGCTCCATTTATCTGCAACACAAGAGAAGCCATCGCGTGTCCGTATCGAACACAATCTTCCGGCTTCTGATCATGAAGCCAGGCATGAATCCAGCCGGCCAATGCAGCGTCGCCGGCACCTGTTGTATCGATTATTTGCACTTCAGGAGCTGAAAGTTCAAATGGATTTTGTTCGGAATATAATATTGACCCTTCTTTTCCCTTTCTAAGCCAGAGATAACGAATTCCCAAATCAAGAATGGTTTGAACCAACTCCTCCCCTGTTTCACCTTGGATCGCGGCCATTTCGTCGTGGTTTGGCGTTATCAGTAAAACACCATTCAGATCGGTTTTCTTAAGCCGTTCGGCTTTGGGAACAGAAAC
>CAZVKW010000020.1:5974-7600 GCA_964627945.1 uncultured Lentimicrobiaceae bacterium | reverse complement strand
CGTGCTACTCCACCGGCAGAACGATGCAAACTAGCCGGATTGGATGTACCGGCTAATGGCTGATTTTCACAACGATAACTTTCGTCGATCAGGGCAGCACCGATACATACAACAGACTTTGTTCTCATGGAATAAAAGTAGGAAAATTTCCAGACTTGCTGATTTGAATGAAAATTCAGGAATGAAGCATTTTAAGATTCCACTCAAGGTATATTTTCTAATTTTGTTGGAAAGCAAATTCATATTAAAGAAATCAATGTGATACTATATCATTTTGTTTCATTTGCCATATAAACATTATAATTTATTATCAATCAGATGCATAGAAGAGATTTCATCAAAAAAGCAGGAATGACTTCTACCCTTTTGGCAGCAGTTCTACCATTGAGTGGCTATAGCAAATATATTTCATTGGTTCCGGAAAAGACTACGCCTGTCTCGAGCAATCCCGCTTTTCCACAACCGCTTGTGGAGCCGCAAAAGTCCGCTGACGGTTCTTTCATTTCCAATCGTCCGGCGCCGGAAAAACGGAAATTCACAAGCAAAGCAGTAGAAGAAACCATTCAAAAAGTGAAAGCTTCGATGGCTGATGAGGAGCTGGCCTGGATGTTTGAAAATTGCTTTCCAAACACATTGGACACAACTGTTACTTTTACCGAAACGAATGGAGAACCATCAACATACGTGATAACGGGCGATATCGACGCCATGTGGCTACGCGATTCTTCGGCGCAGGTCTGGCCATATTTACCGCTGGCTGCTCAGGATCCGGTTTTGAAAAATCTGCTCAAAGGAGTTGTTGCCAAACAAACTCAATTTGTGCTTCTTGACCCATATGCGAATGCTTTCTACGACGATCCTTCAAATATAAGCGAATGGAAAGACGATTATACAAGCATGAAAGCCGGAATACATGAACGAAAATGGGAAATAGATTCGCTTTGCTATGTTGTTCGTCTGGCTTATGGATACTGGAAAAATACAGGTGATACTTCCATTTTCAATTCAAAATGGCACGAAGCTATGAAACTGATTGTGAAGACTTTCAGAGAACAGCAACGCATCATTGATAAAGGCACTTACCGTTTTCAGCGATTAGCTGCAAATCCAACTGATACGCAATTTGGTCAGGGATATGGCAATCCGACCCGGAAAATTGGGCTGATTCACTCCATGTTCCGTCCTTCGGATGATGCTACTATTTTTCCTTTTCTCATCTCATCGAATATGTTTGCTGTTGTTTCCCTGCGTCAGCTTGCTGAAATCTTCGATAAAGTGATTCGTGATTCTAATATGGCAGAAACATGCAATCTGTTTGCCAATGAACTTGATCAGGCAATTCAGGATTACGCCATTCTTGACCATCCGACCGCTGGAAAAATTTATCCTCTTGAAATAGATGGTTTCGGGAATGCCCTGTTCATGGACGATGCCAATGTTCCCAATTTACTTTCACTAGCATATCTTGGGTATTGTAAATCAGACGATAAGATATATGTAAATACGCGAAAATTCTCTTTAAGCACAGCAAATCCCTGGTTTAACGAAGGTAAATTCGCAAAGGGAATCGGTGGTCCGCATGTTGGGGAAAAGAAAATCTGGCCACTTGGACTGGTAATGCAGGCC
>CAZVKW010000020.1:0-5874 GCA_964627945.1 uncultured Lentimicrobiaceae bacterium | reverse complement strand
AAGCGAAATTCCATGCATTTCCTAACTCCTCTTAATTCAGTTTTTACTGTTTTATGCTTTCAACTGAGCGATGGCAGTTGCCCACTCTTCAATATGATGCACCATTACAATTTGATTATCTTTAACAGTGTGAATATCAATTGACATTGTTTGAAACGATTTAGAACCATCAAGGTTCATTCCCATAAATTCACCTTTAGGAGAACCGCTAAATATGCTTCGAACGATAACTTTGTTGCCATCTTGTAATATTTCCTGTGGTTCCCAGGTCAGATTGGGGATTAATTTCCAAAAGAACTGGACTTGCCCAATTAATGCGGCTTTCCCTTTTGTTTCTTTTGCATTAACTGACTGGAAATTTTCTGCCAGCAACTTACCCATTGTTTCTTCAACATTTGTTTCTGAATTAACTGTTAAACACTTCGTGTAAAAAGTTGAAACCATTTCTTTAACATTTTCCATATTATTAAGATTTATTTGTAAAACATATGCAAATATTTTACATTTGTTCCGATACTACAAGTAGTCATAATAATATGTCTTAGTTTAAATATACATACTAATATTGATTATGAATAATTTAGAATTAAATAATATTTCAATAAATTCTGAACAAGAAAAACTGAAATTTGAAAATTGTCCAATTAATTATGCTCTAAGTAAAATTGGTGGCAAATGGAAACCTGTTATTTTACATAGAATAAAAGTTGGCATCAATAGATTTGGCGCATTGCAAAGAGCTATTCCGCTTATTAGTAAACAAATGCTTACGTCTCAATTGCGCGAATTGGAACAAGATGGGATTATTGATAGAAAAATTTATGCTGAAATCCCTCCCAAAGTAGAGTATTTCATTTCACAGAACGGCGAAACAGTTTTCCCAGTTTTAGATGCACTTTCTTATTGGGGAAAGAATCAGATGACAAAATGATCTATTTTCCTCAAACAAAAGTTATTACTATTCAATTCACCATTTTGCTTATTAGAAAATTTTGAAGTTTTTCAGATATTCGGTTTCTACGCCTTTTTAAAGCTTGAAATATTTGGTAAAAGACAAATTAGTCAGCTATGAAAACGACTTATTTATAAATTAGGAGCATTATTTATATTTCAAAAGTTCATTTATGACGAATAAAAGAAGTTTGATCAGAACACTTGGTCTGGGTTATGTGATCATTTTTGTTGTCGCAAACATCATTGGATCAGGTGTATATAAAAAAATCGCCCCCATGGCTGCTGAGCTTCATTCATCGGTATGGATTCTCATGGCATGGATTGTAGCAGGGATTATCACCATTTTTGGTGCATTAAGCAATGCAGAAGTGGCGGGTTTGCTTGCTGATACCGGCGGAGATTTTGTGTACTTCAAAAAAATATACAACCGTTTTTTCGCATTCCTCTATGGTTGGTCATTGTTCACGGTTATTCAGACGGCCACGATCTCATCGCTGGCCTATGTTTTTGCGCAATCGCTCAACAGCATCATTCCAATGCCGGAGATTTTCACTTCTCTTAAAGACTTTAGCATTGGAGGTGTGTTTTTACCATTTCAGGATTTTGGCGTAAAACTGACAGCCATTTTTCTGATTTTACTTCTGACTTTTCTGAACATCACCGGCCTGAAAAGTGGCGCAGGAGTCAGTCGATTCATTTTGTGGCTGGTCTTTACAGGTTTGTTTGTGATTGTTATTTTCGGTCTGAGTAATGTAAAATCATTACCTGACAATTTTATGAATATCCGTGATCTGTCTTCCGGAAACGTATCTATCTCCTCCTTTTTCACCGCCATGCTGGGTGCTTTCTGGGCATACCAGGGATGGGTTTCGGTTGGTTATATCGGAGGAGAAGTGAAAGATCCAACGAAAAACATCCCAAAAGGAATCGTAATGGGTGTTTTTGTGGTCATCTTTATCTATCTGCTTGTTAATGTTACTTATCTCGCTTTGCTATCAATCCCACAACTTGAAGAGGTATATGCATCAGGAAATCAGATTGCTGCGATTGAAGCTGTCAGGAGTTTCTGGGGTACCGGAGGCGTTTTGTTTATATCTTTATTGATTTTGATCACCACGCTTGGTTGCACCAATGCCAGTATCCTCACCGGCTCACGCCCCTATTATGCCATGTCGCGCGACCGACTATTTTTCTCAGCAATCGGGAAACTGAATAAAACCAATGTTCCTGGTAATTCGCTTTTATGGCAGGGAATCTGGGCATCTGTTCTGGTACTGTCCGGAACATTCGATCAGCTGACTGATATGATCATTTTCGCAGTTTTCATCTTTTACGGAGCCACATCACTGGGTGTGATCATCTTACGCCGCAAGATGCCCGATGCCCATCGTCCGTACAAAGTTTGGGGATATCCGGTCGTGCCGGCAATATTCATTATATTCTGTATGTTTTTGTTTTTCAATACGATATATACCCGTCCACGCGAAGCTGCCATCGGCATGATCCTGATACTTTCCGGCATTCCGGTCTATCTGTTTCTGCAGAGAAGGCATTCAAAACCGACGCAATCTGAAGGTGATGACAATTAATTATCGCATCCTGAAAACAATACCTTAATTTTGCGGCTGGATATTCAATGCTAAAATGAAGGATTTTTGTCAAAAATTCGTTTGTCTGATGCTTTTGCTTTTCGCAGGAATGATTGGAATCGCTCAGACAATCTCGTATAAATCACTTTCACTGGAACTGCAAGCCATCCAAAAACAGCTTGTTCCGGATAAAAGAGTTGCTGTTCTCAAAGTCGAATTAAAAGATACTTTACAGACAGCAATCGTTGTTTTCGGAGAAACAGATTTACCGGAGGCAAAATCACAACTTATTGAATTTCTTACAAATAGAAATGTTTCCTTCATCGATTCGTTAAAGCTATTACCCGATGCTTCAATGGGCGATAAAATTTGGGGACTCGCCACTTTGTCGGTTTCGAATATGCGCGCCCAGCCCGATGATGCAACAGAACTCGTCTCACAGGCATTGATGGGAACACCCGTAAAAATACTTGACTACCGAAATAAATTCTACCGCGTTCAGACACCCGATAATTACATTGGCTGGATGGACGCCAGCGGTTTGCAGCTATTTACCCAGCAGGAAATGGAACTATGGAGAGCGGCCAAACGATTTGTATACAAATCTTTGACCGGCTATGCTTATGATGCTCCGGGTAAAAGAGCAGCAGTAGTAAGCGACCTCGCACTGGGAGACATTTTCGAAGTAGAATCAACTTCCAAAGGCTTTTATAAAATAAAGATACCAGATGGCCGGATTGGATTTGTCCGTAAATCAGAATGTATTTCGTTTGAAAACTGGAGCCAATCTGAGCCGGATGTTAAGACTATTCTGTCAGTAGCCGGAAAACAGATGGGTTCACCTTATTTGTGGGGCGGAGCATCAGGCAAAGCCTCTGATTGTTCGGGTTTTGTGAAACTGGTATTTTACTCACAGGGAATTATTCTTGCCCGTGATGCTTCGCAACAGGCCCGTTATGGTGAAATGATTGATTTCAGGAAAATGGAAAACCTGCAAGCAGGTGACCTGTTATTTTTCGGAAGTTCGGCCCAAAGGATCGTACATGTGGGTATTTATATCGATAAAGGAAATTTCATTCATGCTTCTGGCAGGGTACACATCAGCAGTATTGATCCTGCCGATCCGAAATATGTCGCAGCAAGAAACACCGTTTCCGCACGCAGAATCCTGAATTCATTGAATACCGTGGGTATCGTTCGTGTAAAGGATCATCCCTGGTATTGCACTAAGCCATAACAACTTATGAAGACCGACCGCCGCGAATTTATACGAGATGCCGCATTGTTGGCTTTGCTTGGAATGAGCGGGATTGAAACCTTGTTTGCTGCATCCGCAAAGGGAATTAGCCCTGCATCGAAAAAAGGTTTATCGCTTCGTTTCATTCCATACGAATTACAACTGCAACATGTATTTACGCTGGCCAACAGCTCACGAAAAACCACACCCGATGTGCTCACACGCATTGAGTTTGATGGCGAAGTTGGTTATGGTGAAGCATCGATGCCTCCCTATCTGGGCGAAAGCATTGATTCAGCATCCCGCTTCCTTGCTTCGCTTGATCTAAACCAGTTTACCGATCCATTCCGGGTAGACGATATCCTGCAATATGTCGATTCAGTGATGCCGGGAAATACAGCCGCTAAAGCCGCTGTTGATATCGCATTGCATGATCTGATTGGCAAATTGATGGATCAGCCTTGGTATAAAATTTGGGGCTACGATCCATCTGAAACACCCAATACTTCGTTTACGATCGGCATTGATACACCTGAAGTTGTGATTCAGAAAGTTGCGGAAGCTGCTCCGTATAAAATTCTCAAAGTAAAGCTTGGACTATCCACCGATCGTCAGATGATCGAAACCATCCGTTCGGTTACCGACCGGCCGATATGTGTTGACGTGAACCAGGGCTGGACCGATCGTATAAAAGCTTTGGAATCAATTCATTGGCTAAAAGAAAATGGAGTGATACTGGTGGAACAGCCTATGCCTAAAACGGCCATTGACGATATGGCCTGGCTTACACAAAACAGCCCGTTACCCACCATTGCCGACGAATCACTGCAACGGCTGCCCGATGTTCTGAAAGCACATGGCGTATACAGCGGAATCAATATCAAACTCATGAAATGTACCGGGATGCGCGAAGCACATCAAATACTGACTTTGGCTCGATCGCTTGATATGAAAGTGATGATCGGATGCATGACCGAAACATCTTGTGGCGTATCTGCTGCTGCTCAACTAGCACCAAAAGCTGACTGGGCCGACCTTGATGGTAACTTACTGATTTCGAACGATCCCTTTACCGGAATGAAGATTATCGACGGTAAAGTAAGCCTCACCGATCGCCCCGGAAATGGTTTGAAAGTGGTACAGAAAGTATTTTAGATTGAAAATTGATTTGTCATATATGGTCAAAAAATTTGCTCGTTTGTTTTTTCCTGCTTTGATTGTGCCCTTTCTACTCATTTTTCTGCCAGCATGCGATGGCTTACAAAATGGCGGACAGGAATCACTTGTGGATAAAATTGAAGCAATGATTGAACCGGAAGCGCCGGACGAATACAATCCGCTGAATGCTATGCTGATCATTCCTGGCAATCCTGCCCCTGGCGAAAGTTTTCGCATTCTTGCAACAGGAGGCAGAAACATCCGGAAAGCAAAAATTCAGATCAGCGGTCCCACTGGAAATATTGTACAACTGCAGTCAGCAAGCGGTAATGAATTGCCCTACTGGCGATTGGATAATTTTGAAGGAGTCCAGGCTGGCAGTTATAAGGCCAGTCTGATCCTCGACAAAAAGGAAGTCAGTACTTTGACTTTTAAAATAGCTCCGGCAGAAACCATTCAGCAGAAAGGGGCCATCTGGAAAACCATGCACGGTTGGGACAGCCGGATGGAGACTATTTATTCTGCATGGGTAAACGCATTGTTTCAGGGAAGCGGTGAGCAGGCATCATGGCCGGCTTTGCATGAAGTGATGCAGAATAAAGAGCATAATTTTCTCTACAATTACCTTTCATTGGGCGAAGATGATCCGGCGAACAAAGTCAAAGTCATCATGGAGCCCGATTGTGCCGATAATCCGTTCTACCTGCGGGCATATTTTGCCTGGAAACTCGGACTTCCTTTCGGTTATCATGTTTGCGACAGAGGTTATGTAGGGAAAAATCCGGGAACAGGCCAATGGGTTACCAATGAATCCTCCTCATCGAAAAACCATCCGGTTCTGGCTTTCAATTCCTTCATCAGAAGGATTATGGATGGTGTGCATTCAGGCACGGCACGAACTGCGCTCGAGAATGAAAACTCGGATTATTATCCGGT
>CAZVKW010000019.1:25492-32969 GCA_964627945.1 uncultured Lentimicrobiaceae bacterium | reverse complement strand
GCGGAGAAGGCGGGATTCGAACCCGCGGTACCCTTTTGGAGTACACACACTTTCCAGGCGTGCACCTTAAACCACTCGGTCACCTCTCCTTTGAGGGTTTTCAGCAACGAATGAATACTGCTGAAAGCGGAGGCAAAGGTACATTTTTTAGCTTAATCTGAGCAAAAAACCTTGCCTTCGTGCATTATTTGGAATATACTTATCAAAATCCAGATAAACAGACGTTTATCCGGATCTTGATAAATTCACTTAATGAACCAGTATTTTTTTTGTCTGTTTTCCTGAATTCGTTTCCAGACGGAAATAATATAGTCCTTTTGAAAGCTTTGTAATATCAATGATCTGATTATTCACAACATGAATTTGTTCAATTACTCTGCCATCAGGCGTAGAGATTGTAAGCATACATTTTGAAGTACTGTTAAACCGGATTTCTACATGATTTGTTGCTGGATTCGGTTGAATATCAAATGTCTGAGAATTTTCGTTAATTGTAACAAAGTCAGGTGTGATGGCTGAAATTTTGGATAATCCCTGATCAGAATAGAAATTTGTCTGAGGATATTGTTGATCATAAGTTGCTGCCAGATCGTGAAATTGTTGGTTTGAATCATACCATTTGAGGAAGATCTCAGCATTTTGCTGGAAGCCATCCTCAAGAACTGATAAACTGTCGTTGCCAAAAACAACCAATGCATATGCATGATCGGGTTGATCAATTACAAGGCTTCCACAAAAGACGCCAGTATGATCATAAGCCCTGATTTCTTCACCGGATGCACAGAAAGTAGTAGTTCCTGCAGGTATTATGATGATATGCGAATTTCCGGTCGGGAAAAGGAAATTTTCAGTAAGTTTTTGATTATCTGTAGATTCTTTGGAAGTGCAATCCGGGAAACTAAGGCTGCTGGGTTCTGTCACTTGCACGAAATATGATTTCCCGGAGGAGAGAACAGTCAAAGTTGTAATGCTTTCCGAAGCCCAGTTCACATTGCTGCCGGCTACTTCCTTAATTATCTCAACCGATGGATTTAATGCCAGAAAATCTTCAACAGCAAGATCGCAGGAACTAAGAACGGGAATCAGATTCCAGCCTGTCTGAACTTCAAATGTGTTCAAACCACTGTTTGTTCCCATCATCTGTAAACTCGCCGGATTTGCTAACTTGATCTTGTATCCTTTTCCTGCATCCCAGTTCCCTATAGTATTGATTCCATCCATCGGAAGATAGGAATCTGTCATTGTCTGAACCGCTAGCAATGTGCTACCCAGCGATGCAAATACATCTTCCAGATTTGTGCTTACAGGATTGATATAACTCGAAATGCTGCTCCAGCCTTCCGGAAAATCAATTGTTTGAACCTGAAAACCACCTTCAACTGTTATTTCAAAATCATCTATAAACATGCCTTCTTCCGTTACTCCCGAATCGCTCGTGAAACGGAAACGAACCTGTACAAAAGGTTCTCCCAAATAAGCATTTAACGAATAAGTCTGTTGTTGCCAGTTGTTCTGATTTCCGTTAAATGTCTCAAGAACAGTCCAGTTAGAACCGTTTGTCGTGATTTCAAAGTACATATAATCATAACCTGATTCAAGATTGAATTTATTCCAGTAGGAAAGTTGAACCGAAGTGTAACCTACATCAAGGTTGAACGGACGCAAAATGGCCTGACTGACTTCATTGTCATCATAATCGCCTGTCGGACTTTCAGTTAGTGAATGTGTAGGTGAATGAGCGGCCACAGTTGACAATCCCCAGTTTTGATCGTTTTCCCAGTAAGGTGCTCCGTTTTCAAAATCGATGAACAATGGTAAACTCAATGGTGGCATTGGTGTTGCAACAACTTCATTCGAAGGATCGCTTTCTTCGCCTGTTCCTTCGTAAATGGCTGTGATATAATAAGTATACTGTGTTTCGTTAACAACCGAATTATCGGTATAAGAATTGTTTTCGGTATAGTCAAGGAGAACACCGTTGCGGTAAATCATGAATGTCTGGGCGACAGGCATTGGATTCCAGTTTAAAACTACTTCTCCGTCACCGGGAAGTGCGACAAGATTTTGTGGTGGAGTGAGTCGGTTTGCCATGGTTACTACAGAGGCAAGTGAAGCTTTTGTAAATACAACAGCTTGATCCTCATTATTATAACTTATGCCAACCAAATCATTAGGAGTGTGGATATACGGGCTGTAATCCTGACTGTCTTCAAAAGGGAAAATTCCCATGAAACCATTGTTGTTGAATGAGGTGTGGTCGCTGTCGCCACCAGAAAGTGATCCTGGTTGAACCACAAAATCAGGAAGATAGGCTGAACACACATCAAAATAGAAGTCGTAAAGCTCCTGGGCCGAAGCCGGATAAATTACATCAGTGTGGATTGAACTTCCGTTTTGCAAATATCCAATCATATCGAGATTAAAGTATCCCTGGATATTCATATCATCATTGGCACAACGGCTCGCATAGGCATCACTTCCATAAAGACCGTATTCTTCACCTGAGAAAGTACAGAAAACGATCGTACGGTCGAATGTATATTGACTCAAAATGCGTGCAATCTCAAGTACTGCGGCACTTCCCGAGGCATTGTCATCAGCACCGGGTGCTGTTCCGCCATTGGCATAAGAATCATAATGACTTCCAACGATAACATATTCATCCGGATAAACGGTTCCGGTCATGGTGGCAATCACATTGTCGCTTGCACTTCCCGACATCGGGAAATCCATGATTTCGACACTCAGTCCGAGGTTTGTAAATTCACCAGCAATCCAGTTTTGAGCTTCCACACTCTGAGGAGTATAACAATTGCGGGTTCCATAGTCTTCAAGATGCTGTACACCTGCTGTCAGGTTTGAGCCCGTAACCTGTTCCATCATTGCCTGAACCTCAGGATCGGGGTCAATTGCACGGTTTCTGTTCGTTTGAAGAGTTTCCGGAAGTGTAACAATCTTTTCTGTTAAGCGAACAATACCGTCGTTTTTATATGGTTGAAAAGGCTCTGTCTGATTGGTCTTCAAAACAAGAAACTGTTCATTGGCAAATAATATATTTACAGAATTATTCAAACCTGCACGATAGTTCATTTGTTCTGCTACCGGACAATAGACCAGGAAATATTCATTTCCTGACTGAAAACCCTGTACATCGAGCAAAATATAGTTTTCCTGAATTTCTTTATCAATAGAAGCAATGACAAAATCATCTTTGTAAAAATGGATTTTCATCGATTTGTTCTGTAATAACTGAATCGACTGACCGGCCTTACCGGTTTCGATCAGAATAAGTTTGCCAGCAGAAGCCACAAAGGTTGAAAACACAATCGCCAGCAGAAGTAAAATACGTTTCATAGCAGGAATTTTTTTATGGATTTCGAAGATATTTCAATAGAACAAAACTACGGCAATTTTGCGTAGAAAGCGCAATATAACAGGCTTTTTAAGAGAAGAATGCAGAAATCTTATTCCACTGTCATTTCGCCCCGGATCGATGTTTGCAGCAGCTCAATAATACGTTCTTTTGGATAACCTTCACCGATCAGATACATGAGTTTGGCCAATGCCGATTCAGTGGTAATATCATAACCACCAATAACACCAATTCGGCCCAGATCAAGGCTGGTTTCGTATTTTCCAATATCCACAGAGCCTGATTTACATTGTGTTACGTTGAAAATGACAAGTCCGTTCCGAATAGCTTCTTCAAGACAATGGATAAACCAGACATCTGTTGGCGCATTTCCTGAACCGAAGGTTTCGAGAATAAGCGCTTTCAGGCCGGGAATCGCCAGTGTACTTTTCACCACACATTCCGAAATTCCGGGGAAAAGTTTTAAAATTGTTACATTGAAATCGAGCTGGTTATGTATTTTCAGTTTTTTGAAATTCGGTTTCAGGATATTGTTGTGCTGATAACGGATATGAACGCCAACTTCGGCAAGCAGTGGATAATTGCCCGAAACAAAGGCATTGAAGCGTTCGGCATTGAATTTTGTGGTCCGGTTGCCGCGCATCAACTGATTTTCGAAATAGATGCATACTTCAGGAACCACAGGCGTATCTTCAATTCTTGCAGCAGCGATTTCGATCGCAGCCAGAAAATTTTCCCTTCCATCAGTGCGGATCACACCCATTGGCAATTGCGAACCCGTGAAAACCACGGCTTTGTTGAGGTTTTCCAGCATAAAACTAAGCGCCGAAGCGGTATAGGCCATGGTATCAGAACCGTGCAAAACGACGAAACCATCATAGTTCTCATAATTTTCTTCGATGATCGCTGCCAGCTTAATCCAGAAAGAAGGCTTCATATTCGAAGAATCGATGAGCGGATCAAATGATTGAAAATCAATCTTATAATCGAAACTTTTCAGAATGGGCATCTGATCATAGATATGGCCGAAATCAAAGGGAACCAGCGCACCGCTGTCGGAATCTTTCATCATTCCGATTGTTCCTCCTGTATAAATTACCAGTAAGCTGGTTTTAATATCCTTTGTCATTATTGGGTTTTCTTGGGGTTACTTTCACTTCCAATCCGGAAAAGTCGTTCAGCATTCTCTGTTGTTATACGAGCTATTTCACTGATATTCAGTTCCTTGATTTCAGCGATTTTTTGTCCGATGAGGGGGATATATGCGCTTTCGTTGCGCTGTCCGCGGTGTGGAACGGGTGGTAAAAAAGGAGCATCTGTTTCCAGAACCAGAAATTCTATTGGAATTTCACGGATTACTTCGGGAAGTTGGGATTTTTTATACGTCAATACGCCACCAATCCCGAGCATAAATCCCAGATCAATGATTCTTTTGGCTTCATCATAATTACCTGAAAAACAATGAAATACTCCAGTAAGACCATCGCCGGCTTCTTCTTCAACCAGATCAAGAATGAGTGGAAAAGCTTCGCGTGTATGAATTGCAACAGGAAGTTGATTCTGTTTCGCCCATCTGAGTTGTGTTTTGAAAGCATCTTTTTGTTCATTGATGAAGGTTTTGTCCCAGTAAAGATCGATCCCGATTTCACCAATCGCGATAAACTTTTCTTCGTTCAACAGTGATTCCATTACCAACAATTGCGTTTTATAATCTTCCTTTACCGAAGTAGGGTGAAGTCCGATCATCGGAAAACAATTTTCAGGAAAATTCCGGCTCAGTTCAAGCATCGGCCCGATAGAATCGGTATCGATATTCGGAAGAAGCATCTTAGTGACGCCATTTTCGATCGATCTGGCAATCATTTCCATGCGGTCAGTATCAAAAGCGTCAAGATATAAATGGGCGTGTGTGTCGATCCATTGCATGGAACAAAAGTAGGGAAAATCGGGAAAGGTAGAATCTGCCCCACGTTCACTGAATTTATCTGCCTTGTGTGATTGCTTATTCTACCTTTGTAGGAACGATATCAATGCTATGCAATCCCACTTTAAAGTTTGTATGTCAATTCTCATTTTCAGTTTCCTTTTTTCTTGTCAAAAATCAGAAGTTCAAAGTCTTGCATTTGAATTGAAACTCACCAACAGGACTGATAACAGTGCAGTTCTTTCCTGGACTGATTTGAAATCACAGGAAGGAAAAGATATAAGTTACACGCTATATCTCAATTCGGTAGAAATTGCGGCAAATGTCGATACAACGAAATGGTCATTGATGGAATTGCATGGCAAAACCAATTATCAATTCCGCATTGTTGCCAGCTATGGCGGAACAGTTGTAGGTGATACCAAAATTTCTTTCACCACCTTTGAGAATTATCCTCCTGAAGCTTTTTCTGCATTAACCGATAGTATCAGCAGTTCATCAGTGGTTATTTCATGGCCTGAATCTGTTGATCCTGAAAAACGCCCGATCAATTATACAATTTATCTCAATAATCAGGTTTATCTCGAATCATATCATGATAAAACACTGAAAATAAATGGATTGGAAGCTTCAAAAAAGTATAGTATCAAAATTGTTGCAAGCGATGATCAGCAAAATATGACTGAGGCGGTGAGTTCATTCATTACGATTGATTTCCCCAATGCTATTCTTGTAAACAAGCATCTCAAATGGGACAATGTCGACCGAACTTATTCGGTTTATATTCCGTCGCAACTAACAGCTGATATGCCTTTGGTGATTGCGTTTCATGGAGCCGGAGGTTATGCCTGGCCCCAGATACAAAAGTCTGTTTTTAAGGATATTGCAGAAGAAAATCACTTTATTTATGTTTGTCCTCAGGCAACTATTTATGATCAGCCCGGTATTCCAAGCTGGAACGTTGTCGATTTTATTCAGGTAGATGATCTGGGTTTTGTCAATGCCATGATGGACCAACTCATTGCTGATTATCCGATCAATACGAAGCGGATTTATGCTTGTGGAATGTCAAGTGGCGGGTATATGACCTATTATCTGGCGCTTAAAAAGACATACAGACTGGCTGCGATTGCTCCGGTTGCTGGTTTGCCCACCACATTTTATATGACCAACGGATCGCTCAGCTGGAAATTGCCTTTACTGCATATTCACGGAACCAAAGACGTTACTGTTTCGACAGAAGGTGGAAATTACTCTGCTTCTGTTGATACCACCCTTGCATTTTTTATCAGAAGCAATGCCTGCAATCCGGTTCCTGAAATTTCACAGATATACGACTCCCATCCGGATGACGGCTCCACAATAACTGTTTATAAATATTTTAGTCCCGAATATCATAAAGATGTTTTCTATTATGAAATTGTCAACGGAGGACATTCATGGCCCGGTTCTGTAGATGATCCAACGGCAAACAAGGATATCATTGCAGAATATGAAATATGGAACTTTTTTAAGAATTATAGTTTGCCATAAACAGACTTAAAAAAGGCTGATTGCCTGCATCACCCGAAAACCTTACTTTTGTGTCAATTGTTTGATCATTGAAAAAAATCCTCGTCATCCGTTTTTCTTCGATTGGTGATATCGTACTGATTAGTCCGGTTCTGCGTTGTCTTGGACAGCAATTACCTGATGCTGAGATTCATGTGCTCACACGAAAACCCAACCGGAATCTGTTTTTGAAGAATCCATTTGTGAAAAAAGTGATTTCTTACGATCAGAAACTTGAAGAGGTGGTCGATGATCTAAGGAAAGAACAATACGATCATATTGTCGATTTGCACAAGAATTTCAGGTCATTTTTCATCCGGTGGAAACTTGGTAAACCAGTTACTTCTTTCCCGAAACTGAATATTCAAAAATATCTTCTTGTTCAGTTCAAAATCAGGAAAATGCCTGATATACACATCGTTGACAGATATTTTGAAGCTGTAAAAACACTGAATGTAGTGAACGATCAGAAAGGACTGGACTATTTTCCAACATCAGAAAACCTCAGTTTTCCAGCAGATTTTTCGTTTCAGAAAGGCTATTATGCAGTTGTTATTGGCGGAAAACACGGAACGAAAATTCTTCCGGCTGAAAAAGTGGTGGAAATTTGTCGGCTTCTGGATTTGCCG